>PWXP01000069.1 GCA_003561895.1 Planctomycetaceae bacterium
GTGTTTTGGCACGCTAAAGCGTGAACTCCAACGGGGGCCGAACCGGAACCGTCGCGATATACGGTCTTGCCCGAGGCGAGAATCGGCGATATAGTTCGCAATAGAGAGAAGAGAGACGGCATTGAATGTTTAGTGGGATACCCATGTACAGTATAGCGGGCTTTGGCCGAGTCATTTCCTGGCTGTTGGCGGCCGCCCTGGCCGTCCAGCCGGCGATGGCGACGTTCTGCGCCTGCGATATGTCCGACGGGCAGCCTGCGGAATGCCGTAGGGAACCGGGCTGCTGCAAGGGCGCCCGCGGTGCTTCCACCGAGAGTGTCCACCGGCCGGCGTGCTGCCCCAGGGGCGCCCACGAGCCGGAGGAACTTCCCAGCGTATGCGCGTGCCATTGCTGCGGCTCAAGTGTCCCGGCTGCGCCGCCCGCGCCCGGCGCCGAACGCCGCGGCTCCGGCGATCTGGCTTCTCCGGCTTGCGGGGTGGGGGGCGTCGTCCTCGACGCCCATGCGCCCGATGGTCACGACCGGTCGTTCCGGCACTCACCCTCTGCCGCTTCGGCTTCAGAATACTGCGTCGCCCTGTGCCGATGGCGGCTCTGATGCTCCATTTCTGAGGGGATGCTGCGCGCCGGCGTCTGCCGGCCGGGCATTCCCTTTCGTGCGGCTCGCGCCGGTGTCGTCTTGGGCGAGCGCTTCGTAAGCCCTTTGCCCATCCGCCGGGCGCGGCGGCGCCATGGTGCCGCCGCGCATACAGCGGAACCCCCGCCCGGCTTCCCTCAATTGCAAAACCATTACCCGAGGAGAATGACGATGTTTACGAACTGGTTCACAAGCATGACTGCCCTCGTTGCGGCGATTTCCGTAGGTTCCATAGGCGGGCTTTCCCGCCCGGCCTATGCCCACCAATGCTGCCCGAGCCACGGTTCCCCCCAGCACGGCGGAGGCCATGGCGGCCACGGAGGGCACGACCACGGATCGGGCGGCGGCGCGGCGGCCGCGCACTCGGCCGACACGCACGAAGGCCACGAACACGGAGCCGGCGGCGCCGACCACTCCGACCACGCCCAAGCGGCGCCGCGGCCGCCGCGTGGCGGGCAACTGACCAACATGAACGCACTCGTTTTCGAGGTCGTGTATCGACCGCGGGAGGTTCGCCTGTACGCTTACGATCCGGCTTTGCGGCCGGCGAGCGTGGAAGGCGTGCGCGGCGAGATGGCCATGCAGGTCGAGGGGCATAGCGAGCTTCCCCGCGCTGCGTTGCACCACGTCGCGCCGCCGCCCGACTCGCGCCAGCAGGACTACCTGGCCGCCGGAGTGAACCTCAGCAAGATTCGCGACGGCGGCATGAGGGTCTGGTTCAAACTGGACGAGCTTCCCCGCGCGGACGGGCAACCGGTCGTGTTCCACCAGGTGTTCGCCCTGTCGAAACCGCAGGTGACCGCGGCCGCGCTGACCGGTGCCGACCGCGCGGGCATCGCGCGGCAACGGGTTTGTCCGGTCATGGGCGGCGCGTTGGGAAGCATGGGCGAGCCCGTGAAGCTGCTGGTCGATAACCATCCTTTGTACCTGTGTTGCCGGGGGTGTGTCCGCAAGGTGCAGGAAGCTCCCGACGACTACCTGGCGAAGGCTCGGCCGGCGCAAGGAGGCCACTAGGATGTTTTTCCGTAACCCTTCACGGGGGACTGTCCCCTTCGGCCGGCCCCCCTTTTTTCGAGAGGAACGGAGTAATGAAGACGTTTCGAGCATGGATGCCGGTTTTTTTCGCCATTGTGGCCTTGGGGGTGAGCGGATGCGCGTCCCGCGGGGCCCGCACGCCGCGGGCCCCGACGCCGGCCGCCCCAAGGCCGACGGCCGCCTCGCCCGGCCCGAGCGCGGGCAATGCGGGCGGCAGTTGCCACTGAGCGAACCGTAAACCCGTTGGGTGGCGCGCCCCCGCCCGGGCGCGCCGCCCGGAAAAACTTGACAAACTTGTTTTCGCCCCTGAGCGAGAACTGCAAGGGAGGTCTTCCAATGACCGACAACCAAGCCGAACAAATAACCCGAGAGGCCGAACGGCCGCCCTCGCGCTTCGAGCGGCTCCGCGCCTTCTGGTACCGGTGGGCGCGGGCCGTCCCGCCGATGCTGGCCCTAGTAGGCGTGTTGCTCGCCGGCGGGGCCGGGCTGGGCTACCGGCTGGCGAGTGACCGCGCCGAAGCCCAAGACGAGGCCGAGGAAGCCGAAGACGACACCATGTGGACCTGCTCGATGATGTGCGTCCAGTTGCCCGACCCCGGCCAGTGCCCGGTGTGCTTCATGGACCTCGTGCCGCTGGACGCCGACATGGTGGGGCTGAGTCCGCGGCAACTGCGGCTGACCGAAGCGGCCATCGCGCTGGCCGACATCCAGGCCACGCCCGTCCGCCGGAAGTACGTGGCCAATCCGGTGCGCATGGTCGGCAAGGTCGACTACGACGAAACGCGGCTGGCCACCATCACCGCCTGGGTGCCCGGCCGGCTCGACCGCCTATACGTCGATTACACGGGCGTGGCGGTCCGCAAGGGCGAGCAGCTCGTGTCGATGTACAGTCCGGAACTGATCGTCGCGCAGCAGGAACTGCTCGTGGCGCACCGCAACTCGCGGCGCAACGCGCAGCGGGCCGGGGGGAATCCCGGTTCCGGCCGCGGCGCGACGCCGGTGGAACTCGCCCGGGAAAAGCTCCGGCTGCTGGGTCTGCTCGACCGGCAGATCGAGGAAATCAAGCAGCGCGGCACCCCTTCGGACCACCTGACCATCCCCGCCCCGACCAGCGGCGTGGTCGTCCACCGCCATGCCACCGAGGGCATGTACGTCGAAACGGGCACGGAAATCTACACCATCGCCGACCTTTCCCAGGTGTGGGTATTCATGGACGCCTATGAGACCGACATGCCGTGGCTCCGCTACGGCCAGGAAGTCGAGTTCACCAGCGAAAGCCACCCCGGCGAGGTGTTCCACGGGCGGATCGCCTTCATCGACCCGGTGCTCAACGAGCGGACGCGGACCGTGCGGGTGCGCGTCAACGTGGCCAACCCCGGCGGCAAGCTCAAGCCCGGCATGTTCGTCCGCGCGCTGGCCCGCAGCCGGCTGGCGGAAGGGGGCCGGGTGTTCGACCCCTCGCTGGCCGGCAAGTGGATTTCGCCGCTGCACCCGGAGATTGTCAAAGACGAGCCGGGCGAGTGCGACCTCTGCGGCGTGGACCTGGTGCCGGCCGAGGAGTTGGGCCTGGTGCCCTCCGACGGGCCGAACGAACCGCCGCTGGTCATCCCCGTGACGGCGCCGCTGATGACGGGGCGGCGGGCCGTGGTGTACGTGCGGCTGCCCGACCCCGACCCGGCCGAGATCGACGAAGACACCCCCACCGGCCCGGTGTTCGAGGGTCGCGAGGTGCTGCTGGGGCCTCGGGCGGGCGACTATTACCTGGTTCGCCACGGCCTGGAGGAAGGCGAGTTGGTCGTCACCCAGGGGAACTTCAAGCTCGACAGCGAACTGCAGCTCCGGGCCCAGGCGAGCATGATGAGCATCCCCGGCGACGCGCCGCTGAACGTGCCGGAAAGCTTCCTGTTGGCGCTGGCGCCGCTTTACGAGAGCTACTTGAAAGTCCAGGAAGCGCTGGCCGACGACGAGCCCAAGGAGGCGGCCGGCCACTGGGAGGTCGCCCACGCCGCCCTGGACGCCACGCCCGAGAGCGCCGTCGACCGCCGGCTCGACGTGGCCTGGTCGGCCCTCCGCGCCCGGCTGCAGACGGCCCTGGCCGACGGGGCCGGCATCGAGGACATGAAGGCGATGCGGGTGCACTTCGAACCGCTCGCCGAGGCCATGCTGGACCTGGCA
>PWXP01000012.1 GCA_003561895.1 Planctomycetaceae bacterium
AAGCATCACTCCTTCGAGTTCCTGCGCACCATCGCGCACCTGCGGCCGCGCACCAACACGTTCGGCGCCGTCGCCCGGGTGCGCAACTGCGTGTGCAACTCGATCCACCGGTTCTTCCAGGCAGAGGGGTTCCTGTACGTCCACACGCCCGTCATCACGGCCAGCGACTGCGAGGGGGCGGGCGAGATGTTCCAGGTGACCGCACTGAACCTGGCCGACCCGCCGCGGAAGGGCTCGGAGGTCGACTTCGCGCTCGACTTCTTCGACCGGCCCACCTTCCTGACCGTTTCCGGCCAACTCGAGGCCGAGGCGTTCGCCTGCGCGCTGGGTAAGGTGTACACGTTCGGGCCCACGTTCCGGGCGGAGAACTCCAACACGAGCCGGCACCTGGCCGAGTTCTGGATGGTCGAGCCGGAGATGGCCTTCTGCGAGCTGCCCGACGACATGGACCTGGCCGAGGCGTTCCTCAAGCGCGTCTTCGCCGACGTGCTCCGCCAGTGCCCCGACGACATGCAGTTCTTCAACCAGCGGATCGACAAGACGGCCGTCGAAACGCTCCAGGCCATCGTCGAAAGCGAGTTCGTGCGGCTGCCGTACACCGAGGCGGTGGCGCTGCTGGAGAAGTCGGGCGAGGCGTTCGAGTTTCCCATCGCCTGGGGCGCCGACCTGCAGAGCGAGCACGAGCGCTACCTGACCGAGAAGGAGTTCCGCCGCCCGGTGATCGTGTACGACTATCCCCGCACGATCAAGCCGTTCTACATGCGGGTGAACGACGACGGGAAGACGGTGCGGGCGATGGACGTGCTGGTGCCGAAGGTGGGCGAGATCATCGGCGGCAGCCAGCGCGAGGAGCGGCTCGAGGTGCTCCGGGACCGCATGGCCGAGCAGGACCTCAACGCCGACGACTACTGGTGGTACCTCGACCTGCGCCGCTACGGCACCGTGCCGCACGCCGGGTTCGGGCTGGGGCTGGAGCGCACCGTGCAGTTCATCACCGGCATGGCCAACATCCGCGACGTCATCCCCTTCCCCCGCACCCCGGGCAGCGCGGAGTTCTAAGGCGCTGCAAGACAATAAAGTACCGAATTCCGCAAAGTACCGAATTCCGCCCGTAGGTTATTGTCTTGCACCGGCTTGGCCGCCGGTTTTCTTGCTACCGGCCGGCTGTGATGCTAGGCTAGCCCTGGGCTGATGAAAACCCCGGAAGTTGGGAAACTGGGGTTGACTGGAGAGCGAGAAAACTGTAGCGCTCCTCCTTTTCAATTTCCGGGCAATAAGTCCCAGAAGGAGGGATCGCCGGGTGCGGCCGGGGGCATCCATCGGGGCGTGCCCGGGGCCGCGAATGTCATATATTTTACCCATCTATCGAGGGGTTTTTCAGGGCGGCGGCCCTTCCGACGGGACTACTAACGCAGGTATTGCGCAGCTTTTACGCAACGTATACACAGTCGCCCATCTCCAAGGCACGAAAGGGCGTACAATACATGCAAGCCTTTTGACAATCGGCCGTTTTCCGCCCGAAACCCTGGTAGGACCGCCCCAATGACCCAACTTACCCTACTGCCCGATCGCGGCCTGCCCCACGACGATGCGGCCGCGCCCGTGCATCCTCGCGGCTCCCGCGCCCGCGTGCTGCTAACCAGCGTGTTCGGGCCCTATGCCCGGGACGACGAGTACGGCAGCCGGAAGATGAACCCCATGGAGCTGTACCAGAACCAAGTGACGCGCACCCAGGGGCCGTTCTCGCTCCGCATGTTCCATCGAAGCTGGGGGCTGATGCTCATTCAGGCCAACCTCGAGGCCCCGTGCACGGTGCTCGACTTTCCCACGCTCGACCGGTTCATCGAGGAACTGCGCACCCGGCAGTACGAGGTCATTGGCATCACCAGCATCGTTCCCAATATGGTGAAGGTGCAGACGATGTGCGAGCTGATCCGCCGCTACCAGCCCGGCGCCACCATCGTCATCGGCGGGCACATTGCCAACATGCCGGACCTGGCAGATCGGATCGAGGCCGACCATATTGTGCGCGGCGAGGGCGTCCGCTGGTTCCAGCGGTTCCTTGGCGAGCCGGACGACCAACCGTTCCGCCACCCGCTCATTCAGTCGGGCTTCGGAACGCGGAACATGGGCGTGCATGTTGGCGAGAGACCGCGGGACACGGCGGCCGCGGTCATCCCCTCGGTCGGCTGCCCGATGGGATGCAACTTCTGCTCGACCTCGGCGATGTTCGGGGGCAAGGGTAAGTTCGTGAACTTCTACGATTCGGGCGACGAGCTGTTCCACGTCATGGAGCAGCTTGAGCAGCAGATGGGCGTCCAGTCGTTCTTCGTCATGGACGAAAACTTCCTGCTGCACCGCCGCCGCGCCCTGCGCCTGCTCGAACTTATGCAGGAGCGCGGCAAGGCGTGGTCCCTGTACGTATTCAGTTCGGCCAACGTACTCCGGTCCTACACCATCGAACAGCTTGTCGGCCTGGGCATTTCGTGGGTGTGGATGGGCATTGAGGGCAAGGACAGTCAATACAGCAAGCTGGACGGGGCCGATACGTTCGAGTTGATCGGCCAGTTGCAGTCGCACGGCATCCGCGTGCTGGGGTCCACCATCATCGGCCTGGAGAATCACACGCCGGAGAACATCGACGAGGCCATCGAGTACGCCGCGCGCCACAGCACCGACTTCCACCAGTTCATGCTCTACACGCCCATTTCCGGTACCCCGCTGTACGCCGAACTGACCGCACAAGGACGCATGAAGGACGAGAGCGAGTACGAACAGTGCGACATTCACGGGCAGGAGTACTTCAACTACCGGCACCCGCACATCCCCCCCGGGGAGGAGGCGAAGTACATGCTTCGGGCGTTCAACCGCGATTTCGAGCGGAACGGGCCGAGCGTCGTACGCATCATTCGCACCACGCTGGCCGGCTGGAAGCGCTATAAGAACCATCCCGACCCGCGCATCCGCCGCCGCTTCGCGTTCGAGGCCAAGTCGCTTCCACTGACCTATCCGGCCGCCGTGAAGGCGTGCCAGCTTTACTACCGCGACAACCCGGCCATTCAAGCGCAAATGAGCCGGCTGCTGGCCGACCTGTACGCCGAGTTCGGCTTCAAGACGCGCCTGGCCGGCGAGTTGGGCGGCCGGTGGCTGCTGCGCCGGGTGCGCAAGGAGGAGAAGCGGCTGGCCGAGGGCTGGACCTACGAGCCCGCCACCTTCTACGACCGCAACCCGGCTGTCACCGATAACCCTGCCGCGCAGCTTTGCCAGTGGGCCGAGCCACGAGAGGCGCCGGTAGGGACGCCGGCATAAAGAGGGCTTTTCCTCCTCTTTCGAACGGCTCTTCCGTTACTAGGTGCAGACTGCTTTTCCGGGGGACGGCGCAGCGGCGTGTGCCTGCTACATTGGCGAGGCCTGCACCTAGAAACGGAAGAGCCTCGCTGGTCGGGTGGCTTCGGGACGGGGGCAAGCTCACGTCCCGGAGCATGGTTCGCGCATTCCGCTGCGTGCTCCGCGTTTGGCTACCGCCCCCAGATACCCAGGCTTCTCACGCGCGCTCACCTTTTGCACCAACGCCGGCCAAAAGTCCGCACCGGCTAAAGTGCTTGGTAAATTGTTCCGATTATGCTCGCAGAGTCGACTAGCGAAGGTTTGCGGACCCCTTCTGCCCGCATTGCCGGACCCTAAGGACTCTGTAGGAGCGGCACCGCCACGCTCCCCCGTTTGCCTGAGCCCCGAGGCCTCGGAACATGCCTTTCCACGTAAACTTCGGCCGATCCTGCCGCGTTGCCGTCCTGTTGCTGCTGGCCCTGGGCGGTTGCCGGTCGCTCGACTTC
>PWXP01000159.1 GCA_003561895.1 Planctomycetaceae bacterium
CGCCGATCAGCTTCACGCCGTCGCCGACCAGTTCCATGGCGAGCCGGTCGTCGGAAACCCGCACGCTCTCGTAGTCGGGCGTGAAGAACCAGCGCTGCAGGGCGTTTCGGCTCACCTGGGCCGGGTTGGCCCGGTCGACATAACTGACCAGCCGGATGGGCGGCTGTTCCAATCCGATGCCGATGAGTTTCATCCGGTAGTCGGCTTCGACGAGGATCTGGGCGAACCGGGTGCTGGGGTGAACGCCGGTGATGCTGACGCTTTGAAGGCCGAGGTTGTTGCGCAGTCCGTCGACGATGTACCGCGTGTGGCCGGGCGTAGCGTGGGAGCCGACCTGCTGGAGGAACTTCTGCATGGCGCGGAGACCGTCCTCAGTCGGATCGATCGAGCAGCCGATCATCCGCGTGGACGTGCCGCCGGGGGGGAACGCCCGCAACGCCACCACGAGATCCTCCAGATGCACGACCGGCCGTCCGCTGCTGATGCCCACCACGCGTCCGGCGGCATCGGCCACCCAGCCTTCGGCGGGCCCGGCCACCACGATGTCGCCCGAGTCGGGATAGCAGAACACGTACTTCGCCCGCTGGAGCCCGGCCAGGTAACGCATTTCGTCGGTGAGAATGCCGTTGCGGTCGGCAATGGCCTTTTCGAGTCGGGTGATCGACACCTTGCGCATGGGCGAGGGTCGAAGCAGTTGCTGGTCGAGCGACGCCCGCGCCGCGGCCGCCCGTTCGCGGAGCAGCCGGTTGCCGGGGTCTGCAAACGTCCGGGTGCGCAGCACGCCTTCGGCGTCAATCGCAACGCCGGCCTGCGCCGCCGCGGGTGTGGTCCAGGTCAGGCTCACGCCCAAACCGACCAACGCCAGAGCCATTATGCCAAGGATTCGCGAGGCCATGCCAAATCTCTCCAGTTTTAGAAGAAGGTGATTGTCCGGTACGCTCCCACCGCCCAGCCCGCAGACCGGGGGTGGGAGCGTGCGATAGACCGATTCAAGGGAGCCCCCGTGGCGCCACGCCGCGCAGACTACCGTCCACTGCCTTTATCTTAATTGGGCAAGCTGGGTAAATCAAGCAGGGGACACGAAATAATTCGAAGAGCCCGCTCCTTCAGGGAGGACTGCACTCCTGTTGCGAGGCATCTATAGGCATGTAGCGTCGAAGGATGGACATTCTTGCCCCGATTATTCACGAGCCCGTAGCGAAATTCGTAAGAATCCCTTTGTGCACAACGACTTAGGTCGGAATTCGTACGAATTCCGCTACCGCAGCGTGCGCCGAACGCCGCCCGTTTGTGAATAATCCGGGCTTGCCCGTCATGAGTTCGACGGACAGGAATGCCCATCCTACAGCGAAGAGCCCATCCTCCTCGCATTCTCCGGCCGGCGGCTTACGCTACGGGCGCTCGGCCGTAACCCGAACGCCGTCGGACAGCGTGGCGTCGGGGATATCGACAACCCGTTCCCCCGGCTCGAGGCCGGTGACGACCTCGGCCTCCAGGTCGTTGCTCAGCCCCAGTTCGACGACCTGTTCCCGGGCCCGCCCGTTGCGGATGGCGAACACCCGCCAGCGGCCGTCGGCGCCGCGGAACAAGGCGGAGCGCGGCACCACCAGGGCGTCGTCTTCCGCCGCCGTGGTAATGCGGACGCGAACCCGATAGGCCACGCCCATTCGCCGCTCTGCGAGCAGCCGGGCACGATCGGCCGGATCGGGGTCGATGACCACCTTGACCCGTTGCTGCTCGACCCCCAGCGCGCTGAGTTTGGTGAAGCCGGCGGGGTAGATTCGGGCCACCGTGCCCCGGGCGGCCGGGTCGCCCACGGCCGGACCGTAAATCGCCACTGGATCGCCCACCGTCACCTCCACCACCTCGATGCTCAGCAGGTCGGCCTCGACTTGCAGGGCTTCCAGGGTGCCGATCTCCAACAGCGTCTCGCCCGCGGGCACAAGCCGCTCGTGGCTGACGCGGCGGTTGAGCACGACGCCGTCGATGGGGCTGAGCATGACGCCTCGGCGCTGTTCCAGGAGCACCTCCTCCAAGGCGGCCTGCGCCTCGTCGCGCTGCTTGCGGAGGACCTCGGCCGTCCTCTCCAGGGTGCGGTCGATGTACTGGCGGATCATGCCGGGCAGGAGCTTCGTGGCCCCTTCCACGGCCACCATGGCGGCGTAGGTGAGCTGATCCTGCCGGTATGCCGCGGCCGCCCCGGCATGTTGCGCCAGCGCAAGGTCCAACTCTTCCTGGGTGCGGGCGCCGGTGCGTTGTAACTCGCGGGTGCGCGCGAGGTGCGCCTGAGCATATTCGAGGTTCGCCCGGCTCGCCTCAATTCGCGCCCCGGCGGCCTTGACCGATTCGGCCACCGCCTCGACCATCCTCGCGGCCTGCTCGACGGCCGTTCGCTCCACCCGGACGTCGGTGCCCTCCGCCACGGCCGCCTCGAGTCGCTCCAAGCCGGCCCGCGCCCGCCGGACCGCCAGTTCCAGGTCTTCCGCCACGATTCGGGCGACCGGCTCGCCCTGCTTCACGGGCGTCCCCTCGCGGAAACGATCGATGGGCTCGCGGTCGACCCGGCCGGAAAAGGGCATGGTCACGGCGTAGGTGTCGGGCAGTCGGGTTTCTCCCTGCTCGTCGACGAATTCCTCGATGGTCTGCACCCGGACCTCGACCGCGCGGACGGGAACACCGGGCCGCCACGCGTACCCGACCCAGCCGAGCGCGACCGCCGCCGCAGCGACTACCGCTGCAATCAGCCACTTCTTCTTGTCCTTGATGTCGAACATAACCTGTGATTACTCCGCTTGCAAAGCTTCCAGCCAATCGGTGCGGTGGATCGACCGCTGGACGAACAGGTGCGCCACCACCGCGAACAGGATGCCCAAGACGAGCGTGCCCAGGTACACGTCGGGCCCGTCGACGACCGGCAGACGGAACATCTCGCTCTCGTACGCCAGCGCCAAGAGTACGGTGAGCAGGTATCCCAACGGCATGCCCAGCAGGGTACCGGCCAGGGTGACGATCAGGCTTTCGCGCAGCATGAGGCTGCCGATTTCCCACGGTCCGTACCCCAGCACGCGAAGCGTGGCCAGCTCGCGCCGGCGCTCCGCCAGGTTGACCAGCGAGGCGTTGAGAATGCTCCCGAAGAACACCACGCCGGCGAAGAATATCAGGAACCCGATGAACACGCTCATGTGCTCGATGATCGTCTCCTCGATGTTCGCGATCAAGTCGTGCCGCGAGTGAACGCCTTGCAGCGTGGGCATTTCCCGCAATTCTTCGTACAGCGCGTCGACCCGCCCGGGCCGCGGGTCGACGGCAAGCTGGACGCCGGTCAGGGCCGTTTCCTCGCCCACCAGGCGGCGGAGGTAATGGAGGTCAGTGTAAGCGGCGATGCCCATGTAATCGTCGGCGATTTCGAGGACGGGCAAGTGATGCTCCCGGCGGAGGCCCTTCGCGGGGCGAAAGGTGACGTACTCGCCCAGGCCGACGTCCAGCTCCTCGGCCAGGGTGCGGTTTATCGCCAGGCCGGCGGTTGGAATGCGGATGGGCCGGGCGTGCCGGTCGCGGGGTACGGTCAGCCGCGCGCCGGGCGCCAGCCCGGTAATGCCGCGCTTCTTCTCCCGGTGCCCGCGGCGGAACGTCCCGCCGACGTTCAAAACCGGTTCCGCATGGTCGACCGCCGGCAGGCGCCGGGCTTCGTCCAGGGCGCCGACGCCGTGCTCGTCGCGCAGCACCAGGTCCACGTCGCTCCGCTGGATAAAGCGGAACTGGAAGTCGACCAGGTAGACCATGGCCTTCGACATCATGAATCCGCTCACCAGGATGGCGGCCCCCATGGC
>PWXP01000111.1 GCA_003561895.1 Planctomycetaceae bacterium
CAAAAACCCGAGAAATTTGCCATACTCCAGACGCCATGGAGGCTGCAGCACCTCGGCATTGTGGTAGATCGTCAACCATTCGGCGCACCTTAACTCCTTGCTCCCCAAGGGCTTACGGCAATTTTCACCGGGATTCTGGAGTGATAGGGACAAGCCCACAGGTGGCCGTTTACTTGCGCACCACGTGGCCGGTCGGTAGCGCATGGACCACGGCTCCGGCGGGACAAGCCCGCAGGTGGCCCTTTTGGACCACGGCTCCGGCGGGACAAGCCCGCAGGTGGCCCTTTACTTGCGCACCACGTGGCCGGTCGGTAGCGCATGGACCACGGCTCCGGCGGGGCAAGCCCGCAGGTGGCCGTTTACTTGCGCACCACGTGGCCGGGCGGAACTTGACTCCGCCCGGCGCCAAGCTATGGTTGCATGGACCTGCGCCTTGGGGAGGGGCGCCGGCCGCGGGCGCGGCGGGGGAGCCGGATGCCCGAGGGGACCCTGCCGCGCCCCCCTTGGCTTCACGCGCACAGTGGCATTTCGATGTTTGAACCGAGTAACCATCCCAGCCCCAAGGCCGCCGCCGGCTTTACCCTCGTGGAAGCCCTCGTGGCCGTTTCCATCGCCGCGTTGGCCGGCAGCGTGCTGCTGCTGGGCGTCACCTCGTCGCTGCAGAACACCGATGAGGCGCTGCGGCAGACGGTTGCCCTGGGGCTGGCTCAGCAACTTCTCGACGAGGTGGCGGGCGCCGCTTCCGTTGAAGCGATCGACCAGTACGACGGGTTTCACGACGAACCGCCCGCCGACCGTTGGGGCGTCCCTTTGGGAACGGAAGACGGCCATGGGGGCACGCGGCACCCGAACTTCCACGCAGCTTCCGGCCTGCTCGATTCCTACGGCCGCGACGTTCGTGTTCATCCCGTCGATCCGGCCCACTTGACTACGCCGTTGGACACGGGCCAGACGAGCGACTACCGCGTGGTCGAGATTCGCGTAACCTACAACGCGCCGAACCGGCCTAGCCGGGAACTGGCCCGAATACAACGCGTGGTTGCCTATGTGCCTTCCTATTGAGACGTCGCCCGGGCCGGCCCGGCGGTGCGGGCTGACGCTGATGGAACTGCTCATCGCCACGTCGATCATGGCCATGGTGGCCGGTACGTTGGGGGCGCTGGCCCACGGCGTGCAATCGGCGTTCGAGTACACCGAGGGTCATGGGCTGGCTACCCAGCACGCGCGGGTCGTTCTGGACCGGATTGCGCAGCACGTGGAAACGGCGACGGCCAGCGAGGAGTTTCCCGGCTTTCTGGTGGTGCCATGGCGGGAAGGGAGCCTGGATTTCCCCGAGATGCTCGTGGTGTGGCATCCGGACGAGAAGGCGGCGGATCCTGACGGGTTGCCCCGTTACGACGAGTTGGTCATCTACGCCCCGAACCCGAGCGTGCCCAGCCAATTGCTGGAGTTCACGATACCTTCCGACGCCCGCACGGTTCCCCCGCCCGGCGATCTGGCCCAGTGGCGCTCGGAGCTGGACGCGCTTCGAAGCAGCGGCCGTCTGCGTTCGTTCGTGCTGACGAATCTGCTGCGAATGTGCCGGGTGCCGGAGGCCGGCGGCGATTCGCAGTGGCGCGGGGCGGTGCGCTTCGGCGCGCGGCTTCGCCCGTCGGAGGCCGATTGGGCCCGATACGAGAGCGGGGAACTGGAGTGGGCGGAATTGCCCTGGGCGCGGGGGACGTACGGCTCGCGCACCGGCCTGCGCCAGGCCGCGCTGCAGATCGAAATTCAATTGATGCCGGGCAAGGCGCCGGTTTTGGGCGAGGCCAGTGCCCAGACGGCGGTCCCGTTCTTTGGAGCGGCCGCACGGTACTACCCCTTGGAGCGGCCTGAGCCATGAAGACACGGCAAGGTGCAACGCGAAAGGCCGGCACGCGCCGCGGGCGCCGACCGGGGTTCTCCGTACTGGTCGTGCTCCTGCTGATCGCCGTCACGCTCGGACTTTCCTACGCGTCGATCCGCACGCAGAGCGTGAACGTGCGCATTCAGCGCAACGCTTCGTTTCGGGCCTCCGCCCGGTCGGGTGCGCTCTCGGGGCTTGCGATGGCGTTGAGGGTGATGCACACGGATGATTGGGAAGGAGTGGGCACCACGCTGACCGGCAGGCTCAGCCCTTACGAGAGCTTCGAGGTGCGGTTTACCACCGGCGACCCGGCGCTCTTGCCCGGCGACGCCGAGTTCGACCGCTACCCGTACCGGGTCACCCTCGAGGCGGTGGGCTACGCGGCCGACCCGGTCCATTCCGCGGCCATTGCAACCCACCAAGCGCAGGCGGTGGTGGAACTGATCCCCCGCGCGCTCTCCGAGGGGCCGGCCGGGCTCGACGATATCCTCGCCCATACGCTCTCTCAGTGGGATTCCGGCACGTGTTCGCTGTGCGTGCCGTTCCGGGTGGAAGGGCCGGTGCGGTTCCGAGGCCGGTTGAATCTGAGCCGGGAGTTGCAATGGGAGATCGATCCATGGTGGTGGTACCATGCCGGGCTGGACGAGATGCGCCTGGCCGGCCGGCCCGACTGGCGACCGCTGACCGGGCCGGTCCACTTCCGTTACGAGGAACAGGATTCCCGTGTTCGCGACCTCCTCAACGAGGCGCTCGCGGTCAGCACGGTCGACACGTCTTCAAAAGCCGAGTTCCGGTGGCAGAGCACGGATTCTTTGTTCCACTACCGGCTTTACCCCGGCGGCAAGGTGTACGACGCCGTGGAAGTTCCCGCGAATTTGGAGAACGTGCGGTTGGAACCGGACCCGAAGACCAACCCCGCCGGGTTGTTCGCGCGGTCCGGCACATTGCATCTTCGCGATGGCGCAGCACTCCGCGGCTCCCTATTTACCCGGGGCAGTTCCCACGTCGAACTCCGCGGCGCCGGGGTCCGTCTCGAACCGGCCGAACTGCCGGCCTTGGACGGAACTGACGAGCCGATCCGCCTGCCCACGCTGGTCAGTTCCGGTAACATCCGCTTCCACAGCGGCTCGGCGGCCGAATTGAAGGGGCTGGTCCTGGCCCACGACGAGTTCGAGGTCCGCGTTGCCCACCAGAGCGACCTGACGCTGAGGATCGAAGGGAACACGTCGGCGCGGCGGCTGCTGATCCCTCCGCGGGACCCGTGGGACCGGAGCAGCGACTGGTGGGACGCGGTATGGCTGCTGTTCCAACTGCAGCGAGCCACGGGCATCCCGTGGTTTCCCGAGTGGCTGGAGAAGACGACCAGCCTAAGCATTCAGCCGCGGATCGTCTTCGAGCCGAATCCGCAGCCGAGCCGCTATCATTACTACCACCCCGACGAACCGATCTACGTCCCCCACCCCGACGACGAAGGGCTGCGGTGGAACGTGGTGCGGTGGACCATGAACCCGTAACGGGAAAGGAGACCGGCGATGCGACGTTCCACGGCCTGGACCCTGCTGATTATGGCGAATGTGCTGTTCTATTGCGTGCTAAGCTTTTATCAGGCGGGCTTTGCCGCCCCGCCGCGCGAGCCGGCCCGAATCGCCAATCCCATCGAGCAGCGGGCGGCCATGGTCGGCGAGTTGCAGCAGATCCGAGAACTGCTGAAAGAGCAAAACGAATTGTTGCGCAGCGGGAAGCTGCGCGTCGTTGTCGAGCAGGACGCCCGGCCCTAACAGACACGTAAACGAGCTTGCGGCGGCCACGTTCCTGCGCTGTTGGAGTTCACGCTTTAGCGTGCCGTTGGAGTTCACGCTTTAGCGTGCCGTTGGAGTTCACGCTTTAGCGTGCCGTTGGAGTTCACGCTTTAGCGTGCCGTTGGAGTTCACGCTTTAGCG
>PWXP01000016.1 GCA_003561895.1 Planctomycetaceae bacterium
ACGCTGATGGCCGGCATTCGCGAAGAACTCGACATGTGCGACGTGCCCAAGCCGCTCCGCGGCGCCGGCATCAGCCTGCTGACCGCCGGTATTTTGGCCATGGCGTTCATGGGTTTCGCCGGGGTCGACCGGAGCGTGGAAGAGGCGCTCGAGCGGTTCACCGATCCACCCAGCCCGGCCGCCGACCACGACCTGCCGGAACTACCAACTCCGAACCCCGAGAACTGAGCCGTACTGCCCGAGGTATCCCATGCTTCCTGCCATTACCATCCTCCTGGCTGCCACGATCCTCGCCCTGCTGGCCGTGGTTGTGGCCTGCGTGCTGGGTTGGGCGAACCGGAAGTTCCACGTCGCGGTCGACCCGAAAGTCGAGGCCGTGCTCGACGTGCTCCCCAGCGCCAATTGCGGGGCGTGCGGTTTTGTGGGCTGCTCGGAATACGCCGAGGCGGTGGCTCGCGGCGACGCCGAGGTGACCCTGTGCGCCCCCGGCGGCGCCGGCTGCGCCGAACGCCTGGCGGGCATCCTGGGCGTGGAGGTCGAGGCCCGCTACCCCTACCGCGCGGTGGTCCACTGCGCCGCCCGCTACGACGACCGCCTGCTGCGTACGCCCTACTTCGGCGAGGCGACCTGCGCCGGGACGAATCTGGTCAGCGGCGTGCAGGGCTGCACCTACGGGTGCCTCGGCTTCGGCGACTGCACCCGGGCATGCAAGTACGACGCCATCCACGTGATCGACGGCCTGGCCACCGTCGATTACGAAAAGTGCATCGGCTGCAAGGCCTGCGCGCGGGTATGCCCGCGCAATATCATCAGCATGGTGCCCTTCAAGCAGGAACGCATGTTCGTGGTGGCCTGCTCGAACCAGGACAAAGGTCCCGAGGTGAAGGCCGTGTGCACCGTGGGCTGTATCGGCTGCACGGCGTGCAGCCGGCGGGCGGAGTTGATGCAGATGCAGGGCAACCTGCCGGTGGTCGATTACCACCGGTACGAGTCGGAGGACCACTTCGCCCCGGCGATGGAGAAGTGCCCGCGGGCGAGCATGATTTTCGTCGGCACGCCAAGCCCGGCGGACTTGGCCGCCGTGGCCGACGAGGCGGTTCCGGACCTCGTCGAGGCCGACTTCAAGACCACCGTCGACCAGACCGAGTGGCGCGGGTAGGCCGATTGAGGGGGCTTGGAGGAATGGCACTGTCGGAACGAATTGGTCGAGTTCAGCGCATAGCCGGGCTGGGCGCCGGCCGCGAAAGTTTTTAAATCAATGGCCGGCTGTCGCCAGGATCGTCGTCCATCAGCAAGTGGCGGCCTTGCACGTGCCAACCGCCGACACGGGCGACTATTGCCGCGCTCGAGCCAAGCTCGAAGAGAATGGCATTCGCGATTTGGTCAGGGAAGTGGCCGAGGAACTCGAAACCAGGGCCGTTTCCGCTTGGCTGTGGCAGGGCATGCACGTGAAACTGGTGGATGGCTTCACGTTCACCATGCCCGATACCGAGGCGAATCATACGGCATATCCGCAACAGAGTTCGTAGAAAGCAGGGGGCGGTTTTCCCATTGCCCGCGCGTGCGCCATCTTGTCTCTCGCAACCGCATGCGACCGTGCCGGTCGAGCAGGCGTATTCCTGCCCCCTAAGGAGGGCGGCGCGATCGTACCGCCTAAGCCACTTCGGCCAACAGAGTGCCCACCACGCCGGCGGTCGACGACAGTCGACGACAATCGCCTCACTCGGGCGCCACGGCGACGAGTTCCTCGGCGACCGACTCGACGTGCTCGGCGCCGATCGTCGTAAGCTGTTCGGCATAGCCGATCAGCAGGGCGAGGTCGCACAGCCGGTTGATGCGACGGGGGACGCCCTGGGTGAGGCCGTACAGGGTCGCCGTGGCTTCCGGTTCGAAGATTGTGGCCGGGGCGCCCGATACCTGCAAGCGGTGCGCCACATACTCGCCCGTCTCGCGCTCGGTGAACGCCCGCAGCAGCGACTTGACGGCAAGCCGCTCCTCCAGGGCCGGCATGCGCTGGAGCATGGGCAGCAGCGCGGTCTGGCCGACCAGCAGCAACGTCAGTCCCGGCCGGCCGTCCACCTCGAAGTTCAACAGCAGCCGCAGGGCCTCGAAGGTTTCCGGGGGCCCGATCAGGTGCGCCTCGTCGAGCAGCAGCACGGGGTGCCGGCCGTGCTCGGCACTGTGGGCCAGGAACCGCTCGATGCGCCGGATGCTCCCGCGCGTGCCGGGCGCGCCGGAGGCCGTGTTCTGCTCCATTTCGTCGGCCAGGTGGCAAAGCAGTTCTGCGGTGGGCATTTGCGGGAAGACCAAGTGGGCGATGGGGAAGCAGTCGGGATCGAGCGCGGCGCGCAACATGCCGCCTACCAGCGTCTTACCCGTGCCCGACGGCCCGCATAGCAGCGCCGCGCCCCGGCGGTTCTCGATGGCATAGCGCAGCTTCAGGATGGCGGCCTGATGGGGCTCGCCGGGGTAGTAGGAGCGCGGATCGACGGCGCCTTCGAACGGTTTGTGATGCAGTTGCCAGTAGGTTTCGTACATGACCTCATCCGCCTCGGACAAACGATTCGATAATTCCCGCCACATGCACCTCCGCTCGGCCCAGCGTCCGGTGTAACTCGAACAGGCGCTCCGGGTGCGTACTGCGCATGTCGCGGACGAGCAGCACGGTGTCGAGGGCTCGGAACATTCGGCCGATGGCGGCGCCGCACGGCACCCCCAGATCAACCAGCACCAGGCCGTAGTGTGCCCGTAGAGTCGCCACGGCGTTCCGGAACGCCGCGGCGTCGTCGGCCATCTCGGCGGCGTCGATTTGCCGGCAAAGCGGCATGACGCCCATCGACTGCTCGACCGATTCGACGACCAGTTCCTCGACGGGCACGGTCCCTGCCAGGACTTTTTCCCAACCGTACTCGGGCAGCAGTCCCAATTCGGTGGCGAGCCGTGGCCCGGCCAGGTTGGCGTCGATCAGGGCGAGAGGCACACCGCGTTCGGCCAGGCGGAGGGCCGCGGAACTTAGCAGCGTCGTGGTTCCCTGCCCGGCGTGGTCGGAAGCGAACCCGACCACCTTCCGGTCTTCTCCCGCAAGGGCCAGCAGCGCGGCGGCCAGGCAGTCCATTTCGTCGGCCGCCCGCTGCTGAAGACGCTGCCCGACCGGCGATGCCGCGAGCCGATCGACCTGAAGCAAAGGCCGAAAACGGCCTGCCTCCGGGCCGTCCGTTCCTGCCGGCTCCGCCGGGGGTTGGGATGGGGGCTCGGGAACCGGGGCTGAGGAGGGCGCGTGGGCGGAATCGGGCGCAGGATCCTCTTCCGGCGAGACGGCCGACTGCACGGCCCCGTCTAAAGGCGGACTTGCGGAAGCACAGCCGGCCTCCGTGCCCGACGGCGTTTCGGAATCGACCCGGGCGTCGGCGCATGGAGCCGCGCCGCATGCGCCGGTGTCGATATGGGGTGAGGGAACCACCCGTCCCCGTTCGGCCGGCCCTAGCACGCCGGCGTCGATGCGCGCCGTGCGTCCGGATTGCCCATCGTCACCGGTCTCCGGCCCTGGGCCGAGACTCGCCGCGGGTGGCGCTGCGGTGGAGTGCCCCCGAAGGAAATGCGGCACCGCCCCGTTGCCCGCTTCCAACACGGCATCGCGCTCGCTAGGGTTGGCCGCCGGCTTCGGGGGCGGGGCCGGCGCGGTCGGACAGGGCTCAGCCTGCACCCGCTCGGCCTGCACCGCGGCCAACACGTCCTCATACCCAGCGGCCGACGTTTGCTCCTTCGCCTCGCGCAACGGTCGGTCCTGCGGCGCCTCTGCCATCGATGGCGTGCCCGACGGATCGAGCGAAATGGCGCCGCCGGCCGTTTCCTGCTGGCGATAGGCCTTGATGAAGGCTTGATCCAGGGAGGCCATGGTTGCTTTCGAGAAGGGGGGGTTGGGCGTGAAAGGGTCAATACAAACGCGACCCGCTGTTGTCGTATCGGTTCGGCGCGGGTGCCGGCTCAATGGTCCCCTGGAAACGCGCCTCGCCGGGCTGGCCGCCGTACGGCGCATAATTGGGGGGTGCTCCATACCGCTGATCAGCTTGGTAATAGGACGACGTTCCTGAAGGGCCGGTGCGAGCACCGCCGCCGTCATGATAATCGGGCGGGGATTGCGTGTGGGGTGCCGGCCGATAGGCGTTGGGAGTTGGCTGATGGGAGTTGGGAGTCGCTTGGTACGGGTGAACCGGCATCTGGGCGGCAGAAGGCGAGCGGTATTCGGCACCCGGCGGCGAACGATAATCACCCATGGGAGCGGCGCGGTAATCGTGTCCGGCAGCGGCGCGGTGATCGTGTCCGGCAGCGGCGCGGTGATCGTGCCCGGCAGCGGCGCGGTGATCGTGTCCGGCAGCGGCGCGGTGATCGTGCCCGGCAGCGGCGCGGTGATCGTGCCCGGCAGCGGCGCGGTGATCGTGTCCGGCAGCGGCGCGGTGATCGTGTCCGGATGCCGAGCGATAATCGTTCTCGGGCGCCGAGTGGTAACGGGTCTCGGGCGCCGAGTGGTAACGGGTCTCGGGCGCCGAGTGGTAACGGGTCTCGGGCGCCGAGTGGTAACGGGTCTCGGGCGCCGGCCGGTAATCACCCCACCGGGGCGTATGACGATACTCCGCGTGCGCGGGCGGATCGTAGCCTGAATCCCCACGTGGTTCGCGTCCATAGGACGGCTCCGGCTGGGCAGGCTGGTAGGGATCGCGATCGTCCGCGCCCGGAGAGCCGGCATCGGGGATGGCCGTTTCCCGGTTGGCGCTCGTCGTTGCGGCGGGATGCCGCCGATCGGTCTCTGTCCAGTCGGGCCGTTGAAAGCGGTCGTCCGGCGCGTCGTTGAATCCACCTTCGGTGCGCGGCGCAATCGACTGCTTTTGGTTGGCGGCCGCGTTTTCTGCTCCATTCGACGTTGTCTGCGCTGCGGAATCGGCTTCGGGCTCCAGGGGTGCAGGCTCCCGCGATGCGGTCCGCTCGGCGTCGCGCAGGGGCGATGGCTCCGGAGGGTCGGCCGGTGTGCTGGGCTCCAGGGGCGTCGGCGGCTCGACCGCGACCTGTTCCCGCGGCTGCGTCCTCTCACCCACTTCGGTTGCGGCGTCGTTCCATGCGGGCGCCACCGCGGCCTCCGGCGCCGGGTTTTCCGGTTGCCAGGAGGGTTTCGCCGCCGCTTCGTCGGCATTCTCCTTCGAACCGTCGCGTCGCAACGCGAGGGGAAGCACAGCAGTAAGAACCAGCACCACGGCTACGCCCGCCAGAATCCGTCCGGCGAGTTTCTGATTGATGATCCGGCCCTCGAAGTCGGGAAAGCCGGGCGCAGTCTCAGCCGCCGGCTGCGCGGCCGGCTCCGGGGCGTCGAGATCCGGGAAGCGAGCAAGTACCCGTGGTTTGGGGGTGCTAGGAGCCAGGTTGGAGCGGCCGTCTTGGGGCGCTTCCGGATCGCTACCGGAGGCCTTGCGTAGTTCCTGCCACCTGGGGGCGGGTTTTGTTGTCGACATGAGCGGGCACCTGTGCTGGCAAGCCTGAGTAGGGGAGGGGATTCCCACGTTGCTTCTGCCGACCGCCAAGGAGCCGGCGCGCGGGAGGCAAGGAAACGGTATTTGCTAGTTTGTATCGGCATGGATTGCAACGACCTTGAGGTTTGCTGCAATTTTGACGAAAGAAAAAACTGCGTAATATGCGTAGCTTGGGGGCATATTGAGATCAGGTCTTGACACTTAAATTTTATCCGGCTACAGCCTGCAAGGGCAAAGAGGCAGGAAGGTCCGAAAAGGCGAAACGGGCATCGACAACCGTTCATCGGAGGCCGGTTTCCTTTGCATACAGCTTTCCTTTGCATACAGCCGAGAAAACTGTCCCTGCCGCCCCGGGAACGGTTACGGGTATCGATTACGGCTGGGTACATCGGTCTCGGTCCTCGCGTGCGGGGTTCGCATTATCGGTGAACTTGGCGCCCGACGCGGTCAACCTGTCACAAATGGTGTCGGCCGGCTGCTACGCCGTCGTATGCTTGGCGTGGGGGACCGCTTCGGCGATCGCTTTGGCTTCTTCGGAAGGCGTGCATCCATCAGAGGCCTGCAACTGCCGCCGGACCTCGAACGCGGCCACGGCCACGCTCACCGAAAGATTCAGGCACCGGGCGTTTGCATGGATCGGGATGCGCAAGCAGCGGTCGGCGTGCGCCTGGAGCAGCCCGGACGGCAGCCCCTGTGACTCGGACCCGAACACCAGCACTGGTTTGGGCTCGAAGCGCACTTCGGTGTACGCCCGTTGGGCCGTTTTGGAGAAGAGCCACAGGCGCCCCTCGTCGAGCCGCGCGCAGAGTGCCCGCCAATCGTCGACCACTTCCCAATCGAGGTGCTGCCAATAATCCATTCCCGCGCGACGGAGGTGCTTGTCGTCGAGGCGGAACCCGAGCGGGCGGACCAGCCAGAGCTTCGCGCCCAGGGCCACGCAGGTGCGGCCCACGTTGCCCGCGTTGTAGTGGATTTCCGGTTGATGGAGGACGATGTGCATAGGGTTGGTTCAGCGCAGCCCGCTGAGGGTCGTCAGGCCGATCGGCTCGCGGCTGGCGAACGGCTCGCCGTACTGCGCGCCGATGAGGAACCCCCAGGTTGAAGCCATGTGCCGCAAGCGATCGACGAAGGTGGGGGAGTTGGTAGGGCGGCCGGCGATGAACTGGCTGTGGTAGCAGCGAATGGCCGCTTCTTTCGCCTCCCACTGGTCGCTGATGTCGAGCACCAGGGCCGGCTGCGGGACCTGGCGGAGGTGGAAGGCGTAGTAGTACAGGATTCGTTCCGGATAGTGCGGCTCGCCCGGCAGGGAGGTCTTGGTCAGTTTTGCCCAGAACCGGGCTGCTTCGACCAGTTCGGTCGCTGCGCTGTGGTCGGGATGGGCGTCGACCCAGTAGGGCGCGAAGACCCACCGCGGCCGCGCCTGCCGCAGCACGCCCGCCAGTTGCGCGCGGGCCTCGAGCGTTGATTCGAGGCTGCGGTTGGCGAGCCCCAGGTTGCACCGCCAATCGAGGCCCAGCACGGCCGTGGCGGCGGCGGTTTCCTTCACGCGAATTTCGGGGGAGCCGAAGGGGGTGGGCTCGCCGGTGGTCAAGTCGAGCACGCCCACGCGCAGCCCCTCGGCACGGAACCGGAGGATCGCGCCGGCCATACCCAATTCCGCATCGTCGGGATGGGGGGCGACCCCGAGCACATCGAGTAAGGGGGGATGGTGTTCCATGAGAATCCTCATTGTAGCGTGCTTGCCGGGATCGAGTACCCACGGACGCGCGAGGCAGTTTGTGTTCGCTCGATCAGGGCCCAGCAAACCACTCGGCCAGGTAGTTTCCGGTCCTCCAGCGAGCAGCACGTCGGAGTTTACCGGTAGGATGGACATTTCAGTCCGTCTTTGCCAGGACGGACAGGGATGTCCGTCCTAAAGGGGGGAAGTTCGTTTCTGCCGGCTGCCCTTCGTGCGGGCCGAACACTGGCGAAGCCAGTTTTCCTTTGGCATACTCGCCCTGCTTCTGGTAGGGTAGAATTAGAGGGAAAGTCGAAAATTTTGGAGACCTTCCGCCCGGAAGGAAATTTCATGTTGCGTGCTGTCATTTGGCTGGTATGCCTTGCCCCCATCGCCCTGGTGCCGAGCCGGGGATACGCCCAACCGATCTCCCTACCTCCGGGCGGCGCCGACCAGCCCGTCGTTTACGAGTTGCTAATCAATGGCGAAAGTTTCCTCGTCGAGGGCAATCGGGTGGTCCAACTGCGCAGCGAGCAGGATCCCGACACCGAGTACGAAGTGGCCATCCGCTTAGCGCCCACCCAGCAGTATCGCATGCCAACCCTCCGGTTCACCTACGAACGGCCGGCCATTCTCGAACGCGACACCGAGGGCGACCACAACGTCGTTCGGCTGGTTCACGAGTTGGGCTTCACCATGCTTATTCACGACCTAGGCGGAATGATCGACGAGGAAGCGCAAGAGCAGGCGCTCGACATTCTCGCCGAATCCGTGGCCGACTCCTTCCGCGAGATGGACGCACGCGAGGTGCGGATGGGCCAGTCGCACAGCCGCCAGTTCGGCAACAACACCGGCCACGGCACGATCATCCGGTATCGCGACGCGGAGGGCCTCGGCCACACCTGCCTCGTGTACGTGCTGGCGGGCGACAACTTTTCCGCCACCTGCGTGATCCAGTACCTCGATGGCGACCAGGAGGACGTCATTCCACGGGTCCGGAAGACCCTCGACTCATTCCAGGCCGTTCCCTGAGCGACAGGCCTTTTGGCCTTAGTTGGAGTTCACGCTTTAGCGTGGTGGCCCAATAGGAGCGATAAGCGGCAGGTTAAAGCGTGAACTCCAACGCGGGCCTGGCGCCGCTTCCTATGACTCGCCGGTCTTCTTGGCCTTCTTGACGGCCTTCTTGCGCGTGGTTTTCTTCTTCGCGGTTTTCTTCTTGGCGGCCTTCTTCCGCCCCCCGGCCGCCTTGCTGCGGGTGCCGCGGCGGGCCGGGCCGCGCTCCGCCCGCTCCTTCAACAGGTGCAGGGCAAAATCGAAGGTGATCTCCGCCGGATCGGCGCCCCGAGGCAGCGAAGCGTTCGTTTCGCCGTCGGTAACGTACGGGCCGTAGCGGCCATCGAGCAGATGCACCGGCTTGCCGGTGACCGGCGAGGCGTCGAACACCTTCAGGGGCTCCCGGTTCCGCGCGGTCTGACCCCCGGCCTTCGGCTGCGCGAGCAGTTCGACCGCCTGGTCGCTTGTGAGGTCGAGGGGCGAGAGGTCGCCGGGCAGGGACCGGGTGGCTTCGCCGCACTTCACGTACGGGCCGTACCGGCCGTTGTGGGCCACGATGTCTTCGCCGGTTTCAGGATGTGGGCCGAGGCGGCGCGGAAGGGAGAGGAGCTTCAACGCCAAGCCCAGGTCTACGTCTTCGGGCTCCATGCCTTTCAGAAGCGAGGCGTTTTGCGGCTTCTCATCGCCCTCGCCGGTGCCGCGCTGCACATAGGGACCGAAACGGCCCGTCTTCAGGAACACCGGCTTGCCCGTCTCGGGGCAAATACCCAGGGGTTCGTCGCCGGCCGCCGACTTTTCGAGCAGTTCCAGGGCCTTTTCGAGGGTCAGTTCGTCGGGGGGCGTCTGGTCGGGGATGCTCGCCCGGCGCTCGCCATACTCGACGAACGGCCCGTAGCGGCCCACCCGCACGTTGACCTCCTGCCCGTCGGGCGCCCGACCCAGCGGCACCCGGCTGACCTCCCGCGCGTCGATTTCGTCGATCTTCTGCGCGAGCAGCCGCTTCAGGCCGTGGTGGTCCTTGCCGAAGTAGAATTCCTTGAGGTACTCGCGGTGGTTCATTTCGCCGCGGCTGATGGCGTCCAATTCGTCTTCCATCTGCGCGGTGAACTGGTAGTCGACCAGTTCCCCCAGGTGCTTCTCCATGAGTTGGCACACGGCGAAGGCGGTCCAGGTGGGCACCAGCAGATTGCGGCGCAGCTTGAACACGTACCGCCGGGCCAGGATGGTGTCGATGATCGAGGCGTAGGTGCTGGGGCGGCCGATGCCGAGCCGTTCCAGTTCGCGGGTGAGCGACGCTTCGCTGTACCGGTTCGGCGGCTGGGTGGTGTGGCTCTTCGGTTCGAGCTTCCGGCAATCCAACGGCTCGCCGACGGCTACCTTCGGCAACACGTCTTCCTGGTCGGCCAGCTTGGCCTCCGGATCGTCGGAACCCTCGACGTAGGCGCGCAGGTAGCCGGGGAACTCGATGGTCCGGCCGCTCACCTGGAATAGGGCCCCCCCGCCGCCGATGGCAATGGTGATGCGGTGCCCCCGCGCGTTGCTCATCTGGCTGGCGATCGTCCGTTTCCAGATCAAGTCGTACAGTTTGAACTCGTCCGGGCTGACCTTGCTGCGGAGCGCCTCGGGCAAGTCGAAGGGGTGGCCGGCCGGCCGGATCGCCTCGTGCGCCTCCTGGGCGTTCTTGACTTTGCCCGCGTACAGGCGGGGCCGCTCGGGCAGATACTCCTTCCCGTACTGGGCCAGGATGAGATCGCGGGCCGCCTCGATGGCCGCGGCGGCCAGGTTCACCGAGTCGGTTCGCATGTACGTGATGTGACCGTTCTCGTACAGGCTCTGAGCCACCTGCATGGTGTGCCGGGCCGTGAACCCGTACTTGCGGTTCGCCTCCTGTTGGAGCGTGCTGGTGGTGAACGGCGGATACGGGTCGGTCGTGTACGGTTTGTCTTCGACGTTTTCGACCTGGAAGGCCGTCTGCTGGAGTCGGGCGAGCAGTTGGCCGGCCGCCGCCTCGTCGAGCAGCAGCAACGACTCGTCCTTCAGCCGCCCGGTGGCCGGTTCGAAGTCGCGGCTGGAGGGAACGCGCCGGCCGTCGACCGACATTAGCGCTGCCTGGAAGCCTTCCCCGCCTTGTTTGGCGAACGTGCCGAGCAGGTCCCAATAAGTGGCCGAGTGGAAGCGCATTCGCTGGCGTTCCCGCTCGACGATCAGCCGGACGGCGACGCTCTGTACGCGGCCGGCGGAGAGTTTCGGCCGAATTTTCCGCCACAAAAGCGGCGATACATCGTACCCGTACAGCCGGTCGACGATCCGGCGGACTTCTTGGGCGCGGACCAGGCACTGGTCGATCTGTCGCGGCTGGCGGAGGGCGTCGAGGATGGCCTCCTCGGTAATCTCGTGAAACACCAGGCGATGCACCGGCACCTTCGGCCGGAGGACCTCGCACAAGTGCCAGCTTATGGCCTCGCCCTCCCGATCCTCGTCGGTCGCCAGATACACGTCTTTCGCATCTTTCAGGGCCTGCTTGAGTTTGCGGACCTGCTGCGTTTTGTCCTTGGGAATGACGTAGATGGGCTCGAACCCCTGTTCTACATTAACGCCAAGGTAGGCCCATTGCTCACTCTTCAGGTGGGCCGGCATCTCCTTGGCGCCTTGGGGGAGGTCGCGAATATGTCCGATGCTCGCTTCAATATCGTATTGCGGACCGAGAAAACGGCTGATGGTTCGCGCCTTGGCGGGCGACTCGACAATCACCAGTGATTTGCCGTTTTGCGCCTGCGTCGATTTTTTTGCCATAACTGCTTCCACATAGGGGTATGCGCGGTATCGCATCAGCGATAGCGCGCGGTGGTTGGCGGCTCCGGGCCGCGCGTGGTCACCATCGGCCGGCGTTCCACGCGGCCGTTGTCCTGCCGAGTGCCGAGAGGGGAATTGTAACACGCGGCTTGAAACGGACAATCGGCGTTTCTACCAAAGCAGGACCGGATGCAACAACCCGAGTTCATACATAACTTTCGCCATATTATAACTGACCCCCTGACCTGGGTGCCTGCCGCCGATTGCCGATAGAATATGGGGTATTTGCAAATTATAGCAAGACCTTTGATGCTGAGGTGCCCGGAAGATTAGACTTGGCTTGGGCTTCGCAGGAGTCACAGGAGGCCGTATAATGCTTTGTTTCGTAATTCCAGTTCAGGTGCCGGTCTCCGCCGCCCCCGCTTTGCAAGGCGTCGTGGAAGTCCGGATACCCCACTTAGGTAGGAGTTACTGGCATGGCCAGCCCATTTTCCGTATTTCGTCGCCACCAGAAGCTTATGCTCGCGGTACTCACGCTGCTGGCGATGTTTGCATTTGTTTTTCTGGACCCGTTGCTTACGGCCTTTCGCGGTGATACCCCGGCTGAGGTGGAGGTCGTTTCCACGCGGAGGTACGGCAACCTGCGCGAGCACGATATCGGCAGCCTGATTCACCAGCGGCAGATTGTCTTGAACGTGTTCGAACGCGTTCTGATTGAGGGGGGGATGCCTCCCTTTTACGCGGCCTTCCAGGTGCAGCACATCTTCGGCCCCCTTAGCGAAGAGGCCGTAGTCAACGCGTGGCTCCTCGCGCAGCACGCCGAGGAGTTCGGAATGGTGGTCGATGACGATGCGGTCAACGAGTTCCTCAACGCATTCCTCGAACAGTACACGGAGAATCAGTTCACGATCAGCCACCTGGCGAGAGTGCTCCGAGACGACGGCATACCGCAACGCATGCTCTTTGCCGCCTTGCGCAGGGAACTGCTGGCCCAGAAGCTTCACCAGTCGTTCCAAACCAGTCTCTTGGCTGTGCCGCCGATGCAGCGTTGGGATTTTTACCTGCGATTGAACCGCCGGGCGACGGTCGAGTTGGCTCGGATTCCTGTGGTCGATTTTATGGACGAGATCGAGGATCCCGGTGATCGTACCCTGCACGCCTTCTTCGAAGAGCACAAGGATCGGTTGTGGCGCCCCGACCGGCCCGAGCCGGCTTTCCGCGAACCCCAACGGATCGCGCTGCAATACTTTCGAGCCGAGGTGGACGACTTTGTCGATCCGGACGCCGTAACGAGCGAAGAAATCGTTCAGTATTACGAGCAGCACAAGGACACCCAATTCGTGCAGCCCCAAGCGCCTGTTCCGCAGGAGCCTGACACACCTGACGAAGAGAAACCCCTGGAACCGGCCCCCCAACAGCCCGAGGAACCTGCCGCACCGGTTGACGAGCCCGAAAAACCTGCCGAGCCGGTTGACGAGCCGGAGGAGTCTGCGGAACCGATTGAAGAGCCCGAGGAACCTGCCGCACCGGTTGACGAGCCGGAAGAGCCTGCCGAGCCGGTTGACGAGCCGGAAGAGCCTGCCGAGCCGGTTGAGGAACCTGACGAGCCGGAGGGGGCCGAGGAGCTTTCGCCGGAGCCGTTTGAGGATGCCGGGGCGGCGCGGTCCGGGGCGCACGGTTCGCAAATCCTTTGGACCTCGTTCGTCGACGAAGGGTTTGAGGAAGAGGTCGCACCGGCCGGCGAGACATCGCCGGAGGTGGGGGATCCGGAAGCGCCGCAGCCGGAGGAGCCGGAGGAGCCGGAGGAGCCGGAGGAGCCGGATATTCCGGCTCCGGCACTGCCGGAGCAACTGGAGCCAGCGGTGGAGGAACCGGCACTGCCGGAGCCGTCGACCGTCGATGACCCGTCGGACGAGGCGCGGCTCCACATTCCGCTTTCGGAAGTGGAGGCCGAGATTCGGTCCATCGTGGCGCGCCGGAAAGCTCGCGAGCACGTCGAGCAGCTTCTGCGGTCGTTGCGCGCAAGCATGCAGCAGTACCACGATGACCTCACGTTGCACGAATTGCGGCGGGAGGAGGATCCGACCGCTGAGCCGCCCGAAGAACTCGACATGGGAGAACTCGCGGCGGAGCACGGGATGACATCGTTTGAAACGGCCCTGCTTTCGCGGTGGGAGGTGCAGGTGCTCGATATTGGCCAGTCGCTGATCGAGGGCTCGGAGCCTTTCGTGCAATACGCTTTCGAGAAACTTCCGGTGTTGCAGCCCGCCGTCTCCCAAGATGAAGAAAGCTACTTTCTTTTCTGGAAGACGGAGGAGGCCGAGGAGCGCGTCCTCCGGTGGCAGGATGCGAACGTGCGGGAACAGGTCTTGGAGGCGTGGAAACTCGTCGAGGCGCGCGACGTGGCGCGTGCCCATGCGGAAACGTTGGCCGCGAAAGCCCGCAAGTCGGGAAAGACCTTGGCGGAGTTTTTCGGGGACGAATCGGGATACGAGGTGGTGGAGGCCGGGCCGTTCAGTTGGATGACCTTCGGCGACGTGCCGCCGATGCTCGCGCAGGAGCCACCTCGCCTCAGTGAGGTGGAGGGGGTCGATTTTGCGGGTCGCCCGTTCATGCGCGACGTGTTCGCCCTCGGCGAGGGGGAATGGAGCGTAACGATGAATCAGCCTCAGACCTACGCCTATGTCGTGCGCATGGACCGGCTGGAACCGTCCAAGGCGGTGCTTTGGGAGGGGTTCCTGGTCGACGATCTCGACAGGTATATCGGTGCCGGTGTGCCGGACCTCCGGCAGATGCACGCTGCGTGGCAGGAGAAAGTGGAGGAAGCCGCCGGTTTGGAGTGGAGACGGGAGCCGCGGCGCGGCCGCAACTAGCCGCGGCCCGGCCGGCGCGATGGCCATTAACCTGCCACGACGTAGGATGGACATTCCTGTCCGTCGTCGAAAAGACGTAACCGTGAACGGTTAGGCGGTGTAAAACAATAAACTACCGGGAACTTCAAGCGTGGGATAGGCTTCCAGCCTGTCTTTTCCGGCGACAGGCTGGAAGCCTATCCCACGCAATTCGGTAGGTTATTGGGTTA
>PWXP01000349.1 GCA_003561895.1 Planctomycetaceae bacterium
CCTCGCCCGGCTCCGGCGGCACGGCGTCCAGCGCCGTGATGTGCCGGACGGTGTCGGGCCCGGTCGGGTCGGGCGGCGGCGGCGCGAGGCGGTCGCGAACGACGGCCACCCCGGTGGCCACCGCACCGGCCCCCACCAGCGCCCCCGCCCGAGTGAACTCACGACGGTTCATACCCATAATGGACTCCTTGGTCATCGACGCGTATCTACTGTACCGCACGTCCTGCGGCGAGCCGGACCGGCACGGAACGCCATTGCGTACATTAGTATCATCATGTCTATAATCACAATAACACAGTTGAATCTTTCCGTCAACAGCCGTCCGGTGAAATTTCTGCCGATATATCACTCTTCAAGTAATATTGCTGATTAGTCTTGTAGGGGTATGCGCCGTGCTTCTGGGGAACCACCACCCGTTCCCGTTGCTTCCGGATCGCCTCGACCCCCGTGCGCGGCTACTGAACGCGTGGGCAAGGCCATCGGGGGCAGATCGTGCATGACGTAAATAACTGCAAACAAGCAACTTGTGACCAACCATACTGAATCGCGAGACACGCTGCCACCCCCCCTCCAGCGGGCAGCCTGCGGCCGCAACCGTTGGCTTGTTATTCCCGAATATAGCGGTTTTTCTGAAGGTGACAAGTGCGACGTCCGATAATTTGTTGGGCCACAATCGCGCCGACACGGCAAAGCCCTACTTGAAAAGTAATATATTGTGACCGAATCGAACGCGGATTTGTTTGGGCGCCAATACCGGCGAGGCGCAATGGGCGGTGTGGCGATTCTGATGGTCTTAATCGTAGCGGGGGCGATGGCACAGCAACCACCCGCGTCACCGACGCCCCAGGTGGAGCGCCTTCCGGCACCCGAATCCTATCCCTTCGACGAATCGCTACCTCCGGCGGCGCCGGGCCATTGGCCGTCACCGATCCCCCCACAGCCACACCTTCGGGCCGCTGAGGGCGGCCAGACTGCGGCACCCGCGGATCGAATCCCGCAGCAGGCTCGCGGGGCCGACCCGCCGCTGGTCACCATCGGTGGGCAGTATCGCCTGATGTTCAACGCCAGCAACTTCGACTTCCACCCGACCTTCCTGACCGATGAGCAACGCTCCCGGACGTTCTTCAATCAGCGGTTCCGCACCTGGCTGACCGTGAAGCCGAACGAGAACGTCGAAGGTTATTTGCAGGTGCAGATGGGGCATAACCTGTGGGGCGACCATTTCGAATTCGTCAAAGCCAACGTGGCCCCCTTCTTTCCGGCCGGCGAGCGGGTGGGGATTGCGCTGCGCCGCGGCTACCTGACCTACCGGACCGACCGGTTGGGCCGCCTGCGGGCCGGCATTCAAAACTGGCAGGATGCGTTCGGCCAGGTGCTGGCCAGTTCCGACTGGGACTTCAACGTCGGCGGGCTGTCGTACGCCCGGCACCTTCCCGCGCTGGCCGACGCGGAGATGCTCTGCGGCATCTTCGTGCTCAACAAGGACGACGTGACCCTGGCCGACGACGCGATGCTGTTGACGTTTGACCTGAGTTGGACGTTCTCCGAAACGCGCCGCTTCGGCCTGGCCTCCTACTACCTGTCCGACTCCGGCGACTACTTCCATCCGACCGTAGACGAGTACCGGTCGGCGTGGGCGGCGTGGCTGGGCGTGCATGGCAGCGCCGCGCTGGGACCGATTCCGCTTCATGCGTTCGCCATCTACAATCCCGGCCAGCGCGAGGACCTGGCCCCGGCAACCACCTATCGCCATGACGGATATGCGCTGAAGTTGGAGGCCGGCCCTATTGCGGTAGGGCCGGGCAGGTGGAGCACGCAGATGCTCTACTCGAGCGGCAAGCGGGAGGAGGACGATACGCGTTCCAACGAGTTCCGTACCATCGCGCAGAGCGTGCGCGACAATTTCGGCGCTCAGGGCTATTGGAGCTACCTGGTGATTACCAGCCCGCACGGCCCCAGCGACGTGAACGACTTGGGCGTGAGTCTTCAGAACCGCGGGCTGGGACTGTTCACCGTGCAGACGAAGTACGAGTACCCGATCTTCGCCCGGCTTGACGGCACGATCGCGGTCGGCTGGCAGCGCTCGGCCACGGTCAACCCGACCAGCAACTCGAGCGACTTGGGCACGGAACTGGCCAACATCTTCACGTACGACTTTGGCGGGGGGCTGAAGGCCGACTTCGGCGCGAGCGTGCTGTTTACCGGCAATTTCTACCGTCCGACTCCCATCTCGCCGCGCCCCGACAACCTGTACCAAGCCTTCACTCGGGTGCAACTCGAATTCTGAGGAGAATGCCGATGCATGGACGCACGTATGATTGGCCGATTTGCGTGTCGGCCCTGGCGGGCGTAGCAATGGTTTGCGGCCTGGCGGCCGCCGCGACCGCCCAACAGCCGGTGCAGCCCGCCGACGCGAGCTACAGCGTGCCGGATGACTTGACCAACCCGGCCTACCACCCGGTTTCCAATGCCTACCGCGCGAACGATCAGGCCCTGGACGACCGGGTGGCCGGGTTGGAGAGCGCGCTGCGCCAGATTCGCGACCGCGAGGAGGCCGACCGGCGGCGCGCCGCCGGCCGGCCGAGCATCGCGGTGCGCGGCCGCATGCACCTCGACACGGCGGTGTTCAGCGGCAGCGCGCTGGAGCCGGGCAATTTCGCGGAAAACACCGAGAACGGCACGAAGTTCCGCCGCACCCGACTCGGCGCCGGCGGTGCCATGTTCGACGTGTTCCGGTGGCAGGTGGAGATGGATTTCGCCGCCACTACGACCATTGGAGACAATACCCTGCAGCAAACGTCCTTCAAGGACGTATTCCTGGAGATGACCGACCTGCCACTCCTGCAGACGATCAAGATTGGGCACTTCAAGGAGCCGGCCAGCCTGGAGGAATTGACCAGTTCCAACCACATCACCATGATGGAGCGGAGTGTCCTGAACGGTTTCATTCCGGCGCGAAACATTGGCGTGCAGACGGCCGCACACAACCCTATGGAAACGGCAACGTTCGCCATCGGGCTGTTCCGCGAGGTGGACGACACACCGCCGATCACCACGAACCAGGCGGGCGGAAACGCTCTGACCATGCGCGGCACGTGGCTGCCGTGGTACGATGAAGCCACCGAAGGGCGCGGCCTGCTGCACGTGGGCGGCTACTACAGCTACCGCGACGTCGACCGCGACGGGCTCCGCTTCCGGCAGCGGCCCGACCACAGCTTCAACGATCGGATTGTCGATACGGGTTTCATCGACGCCGCCGTCAACTGGCACCTGTTCGGCGTGGAATTGGCCGTGGTGTACGGCCCGTTCTCGATCCAATCGGAGTACGTGAAGGCTTTGGTGAATCGCCGCAACGACGCCGACCCCGGTTTCGACGCCACGTACGTTGAATTGAGCTATTGGCTCACCGGCGAGCACCGCGTGTACCGGCGGACCCAAGGGCGATTCGACCGCGTGACGCCGTTCGAGAACTTCTTTCGAGTGTGCGACGAGGAAGGGATTGTCCGGATGGGCCGGGGCGCCTGGCAGCTTGCCTACCGCTACGGCTACATCGACCTGGTCGACGGCGCGATCGACGGCGGCCGGGCGAACGTCCACACCATGGGGGTCAACTGGCACCTCACCCGCAACTCGCGGCTGATGGCCAACTACATTCAGGCAACCCGAAGCGACGAGGACAGCTACCTGAACGCCGTCACGATGCGGGCCCAGTTTGATTTTTAGGCAACCTGGCCGCCGCAGCCGAACAACTCGCACGCCCGCTGCCGTCCCGCCTCCGTGCCGAGGTCCGCTGCAAGGGCGTGGCCCTGGTC
>PWXP01000145.1 GCA_003561895.1 Planctomycetaceae bacterium
CAATCCCTTGATCTCGGAGTAGACGATGATATTAAATCATTCAAGGTTGAAATAGTAAATGCCAGACCAAGCAATAACAAAAGCGAGTTGGGTTCTGGAGGCGAACAGAAACAGCAAAGCCAAGATAATACTGAACGAGGGGAGCAGCAGGAGCACTAAAACTTACTCCATTATCCAGTGCATTATATTATCTGCCGGGGAAACTCCTGGTATTTATTCGGTTGTTAGGAAGACCTTACCAGCCCTGAAGTCATCTGCTTACAGGGATTTTTTAGAGATATTAAAAAACTCGCACATCTACGACCCAGCCAAGCACAACAAATCAGAATTGATTTATAAAATAAAACAAAGCGAAGTAGAGTTCTTTTCAATAGACCAATGGGAGAAGGTAAAGGGCAGAAAAAGAAGGGATCTGTTCGTTAATGAGGCAAATGAGCTGACATACGATGATTTTATACAGCTGGCATTAAGAACAACGGGCAGAATTTATATGGACTACAACCCCTCCCACGATAAGTTCCACTGGATAGAAACCAAGATTAAAACAAGGAACGATGTGGAAGTAATCCACTCAACCTACAACGATAACCCGTTCCTGGAAGAGTCCGTAAAGAGGGAAATTGAAAGACTGAAAGAAACCGATGAGAACCTTTGGCGTATTTACGGGGAGGGCAGAATGGGAGTATTAAAGAACCTGGTATTCAGCAACTGGAAGCTGTGCGATGAATTGCCGGAAGGGGAAAGGATTTACTGGCTGGACTTCGGGTTCAACAACCCCACATCATTGGGCGAGATATCAATAAGGGATGATGATGTTTATTGCGACGAGATAATCTACGAAAGATATTTAAATAACACAGATTTAATTGCCAAGATGAAGGCGTTGGGGATCAATGAAACCATAAAGATTTACGCAGACAGCGAAGACCCCGGCAGGATAAACGAGATACAGCAGGCTGGGTTTAACGCAGAGGGAACTAAAAAAGGCAAGGATTCTGTCAGCAAAGGAATAGACACAATGAGGTCAAGAATGATTTATATAACCAAGAGATCTGTGAACACGCATAAAGAATTCAGGGGCTACAAGTATGTTGAGAAGAATGGCGAGCCGACAGACGAACCAGTTAAATTCAACGACCACAGCATAGACGGAATAAGGGGAGCTTTATATACCCACATTAACAGACCGATGCCAGGAGTGACGTGGGTATAAGAGAACTATTGTCAAACTCTTTAAAATTTGCTATAATGTCTTTAACAAAATAATTTCTCATAATTTGCAATGGGGTTAATTGCTAACATTAAAAATATGTTCAAAACAAAGAGTGCAAGATATTTGTCCGGCTCGGATTTTGGCGTGATTAAAAGGCTGTTCGGGCAGGAATGGACAGACACAAGCTACCTGGAAGCTTACGGCAAGTCGCTTTATGTCTATGCCTGCGTTTCAAAGATAGCTGAAAAAGTAGCCAGCACGGATTTTAAGTTATACAAAATCATTAACAAAGAAGGCGACACGGAAGAGGTAAAAAGCCACGAAGCATTAGACCTGATGTATAAGTGGAATCCTTTTTATACCAAAGAGGAAGCAATGGAAACCGATGTTATAAACCGAAAGCTGACAGGCGATTCTTTTATATTAAAAATCAGGAACAACGCAGGGCAGGTGGTTGAGCTATGGAACATCAGACCAGATTTGGTGACAATACACCCGAGCAGAGAAAACTATATCGCACATTATGAGATAACAGGCGGAGATGGTGTAAAGGAAAGAGTAGAACCAAACGATATAATTCACATTAAGTATCCGTCACCCTTGCAAGACTTCTTTGGGATGTCGCCATTATCATCTGCTAAAAACAGGGTTGATATTGAGGGATACGCAACGGAATTCCAAAAGAACTTCTTCTTAAATAACGCAAGACCAGACTCGGTGCTTTATACCGACTTGAATTTAGACGAGAAACAAAGGAAACAGTTATTGGCTGGCTGGGAAAAGAGGCACAGAGCAAACGAGGATGAAGAATTAAAGAATTCAAAAACGGGCTTGTTATCGGGAGGAATAAAATACCAGCAGGTCAGCTTAAGCCAGAGGGAAATGGATTACATTGAATCATTAAGAGCTACCAGAGATGACATTTTAGTGGCATTCAAAGTTCCCAAGCCGATAGTGGCAGTTACAGATGACGTAAACAGAGCTAACGCTGAAACAGCTCAAGAGATATTTTTATCAGAAACTATTATTCCAGAAATAAGCAGGTTCTTGAACAAGATAAATGAACAGTTGATAATACCAGAGTTCGGCGAGGAATACTTCTTAAGCTTTGAAGACCCAGTGCCGATAAACAGGGAAACAAGACTGGCAGAGTTTACAGCAGGCGTAGACAAATGGATTACGGTCAACGAGGCAAGAGCAGACATGGGGTTAGATCCGATAAAAGGAGGCGACACCCTATACAGACCGATGACCCTGCAAGCAATGGGCGAATCACCTTACATCTACGAGGAAGACAATTTCAAAAACATGCACGGCAAGAGAAAGTTGAAAGTAAGGTTTATGTTCGGGGATGCCATCAAAGAGCTGAAAGAAGGATTAAAAGAAACCGTTACAAAAACTATAAGCAAATCGTCTTTATTCCAGGACATTGAAAAGCGTAAGATCTACTGGGAATATGTTAATAAATCAATAGACAAGAAAGCCCAGCGAATGAAGAACGGCATGATAAGGATAAAGAACGAGCAAAAAGACGAGTTTATTAAAAGGTTCGTAAAAGAACAGCCAAAGACAAGGAAGGAAATCCGCAAGCTGTTTAACATGAAGGAAGAGAACAAAAGGCTGACGCAATGGATGCTTTATCATTCCCTTTCTATTTTCAAAGAAGAGGGAGAGGACACGATGGCATTATTGGCGATTGATAAGCCGTTTGACATTGAAGAAAAATCCATAAGACCAGAGATATTGATGCTGCTGACCAAGAGAGCAAGGTTCTTTGCCAACTCGGTTAATAATACAACATTACTGGCATTATCAAGCACATTAGCAGAGGGAATATCAGCAGGGGAGGGGATACCCAAGCTAGAGAAAAGGATAAACAACGAATATCTCGCATTTAATGACTACAGGGCAGAGCTAATAGCCAGAACAGAAACTAACGCAGTCGTAAACGAAAGCCACCTAGAGGCATACAGACAAGCCGGCATGCCATCAAAAGAGTGGGTTGCGACGTTAGACGATAGGGTGAGAGATGAGCATTTATTGATGGACGGGGAGGTTGTTCCATTGGATAAGGCATTTTCAAACGAGTTAATGCACCCCAACGAGCCGAATTGCAGGTGCGTTATAAGCCCAGTGGCTCGTGTGGTCGACTAAATTAAATTAAACAAACATGAAAGAATTAAAAGTAAAAGAATTAAATATAGACGTTAAGGAATTTGACGAAGAGGCAGGAACTCTTCGGGCTGTAATCTCTTCTGGAATGCCAGACAGGCAAGGGGAGATGATAGACCAGTCTTCCTGGAAGCTTGACGAATTCAAGAGCAACCCAGTAGTATTATGGGCACATGACCATTCACAACCGGCAATAGGTCAGGCAATAGATATCGGTTTAAACTCAGACGGAATGCTTGAAGCGGTAATTAAGTTTGCCGTCAAAGAATATGCTTTCGCAAAAACCATTTTCAAATTATATGCTGGCAAGTTCATGAGGCAGTTTTCTGTAGGCTTCTTAAACGAGGAAGTAGATGAGGTAAATGATATTAAAGTCTTAAGGAACAATACTCTTTATGAATTCTCAGCAGTTAA
>PWXP01000571.1 GCA_003561895.1 Planctomycetaceae bacterium
ACGCGGCCATGATCGACCGGATGGACCAGGAAATCGGCCGCGTGCTGGCGCAAATCGAGGCGATGGGGGACCGGGAGAACACGATCGTCATGTATATGTCCGACAACGGCGCCAGCGCCGAAATCATCGTCCGCGGCGACGGCCACGACCCCGACGCGCCCCCGGGCTCGGCGGCCACGTACCTGTGCCTCGGGCCCGGCTGGTCGACCGCCGCGAACACGCCGCTGCGGCTGCACAAGCACTGGACGCACGAAGGCGGAGCGGCCTCGCCGCTGATCGTCCACTGGCCGGCGGGCATCGAGCGTCAGGCCGCCGGGCAGATTCGCACCACGCCCGGCCATTTCGTCGACATTCTGCCCACCATGCTGGAGGCGGCGGGCATCGACTATGAGCCGCCGGCTCCCGGCGCCCCGCCCTTGCCGGGCCGCAGCCTCCTGCCGGCGCTGAACGCCGAGGTGGAAATCGAGCGAGAGTTCATCTACCTGGAGCACGCGGGGCACCGGGGGCTGAGGATGGGCGATTGGAAGGTCGTCTCGCGCACCGGCGACGGCGAACGGTGGAAGCTTTACAACCTGGCCGAAGACCGCAACGAACTGAACGACCTGGCCGGTGCAAGGCCGGAGAAGGCGCGCCGGATGGCCGACCGCTGGGCGGAACTGCACCAGAAATTCGAGCGCCAGGCCACCACGCGGTACGGCGAACCGTAGGCGCCCCCTCCGGCTACCGGAGGTAGCTTCGCGCTATCTCGATGTAATGCTCGGCCGCCGCGCGGATGGACTGGATTTCGGCCTCGGTGAGCGGGCGGGCGACCCGTGCCGGCGCGCCCATCAGCAAGGAACCGGCGGGATACCGTTTGCCGGGCGGCACCAAGGCGCCGGCCGCCACCATGGTGTGCTCCTCCACGGCGCATCCGTCGAGCAGGATGGCGCCCATGCCAATGAGACAGTGATCTGCTACCGTGCAGCCGTGCAGCACGGCGCCGTGGCCGATCGTCACGCGGCTGCCGATGACCGCCGGATGGTCCGGCGCGGTCACGTGGATCGAGCAATTGTCCTGGACGTTCGTGGCCGCGCCGATCGAGATCGAGTGCTCATCGGCCCGGAGCACGGCGTTGAACCAGATGCTCGCATCGGCGGCCACGCGCACGTTGCCGATCAACCGGGCGCCGGCGGCGAGCAGGACCGATTCGTCCACCTGGGGGGCTGTGCCGCCGTAGGCCAGAACCGTTGTGCCGGACATGCGATGCATTGCAGTCGAGGGTTCGCCGTTGGGAGGGGACCACGCCGCTTTTGAACGTCGTGTTGCCATAGTTGGACCAACTATTGTCGGCCATCGTTGGCGAGCGTGGTAGGGGGCGCCCTGATGGGGGTTCGTCGCGAATGGGTCCGTTGGAGTTCACGCTTTAGCGTGCGAATCGAGGATGTGCGACCCGCAGCACGCTAAAGCGTGAACTCCAACAGCGCGCGCCCGCAAGCCCGTTCCTGCACCCCCGGTTACGAAATCGCAAATCGATCTGGACAATCAAAGTAGGCGTCCTGTATAGTCTTCGCCGGCCGGCGCTGATGGACGCGCATGTCGGCCCGGGCGGGCGGCGGACGGAAATGCCCTCTCGCAGGCTGCGTAAGCCCCCTGTTTTGAGGTAGAGACATGGAACGGATTCCAAGTCTTCCACGTTTCGTCGCTGTTGCGGTTATTTTCTCCCTAGCGACATTCTCTATGTTGCGGCTCGGTTTTTGGCTCTATTTCGATCCTGCCAACAACCCGGTGCCCCTCGGCGAACTGCTGGCCGCCTTTTATTTGGGGCTGAAGTTCGATTTGCGGTTCGCGCTGGCGCTGCTGCTGCCACTGCTGCTGTTGGGGGAGGTATCCGGGCTGAATCCGTTCCGGCGCCGTCCGGCCAAGACGTTTTGGGTGGTGTATCTGACGGTCGCCGGCGCAGCAACCCTGCTGTTCTACATGGTCGACTTCGGGCATTACGCCTACTTCGGCACCCGGGTCGATGCCACCGCGTTAGAGGGTCTGCGCGATTGGACCGCCACGGCACAAATGGTTTGGGAAAGCTATCCGGTAGTCGGGGGTTCGCTGGTCGCCGCTGCGGCGGCCGCGCTGGTCGCTTACTTGGCGCACCGCTTGTTCCTGTACTGCGGCAGGGGGGAACCGCCGCCGCTCGGCTGGAGAGGCCGGGCGGCGGTGCGGACGGCGACGATCCTTCTGGTGCTGGCCGGCTTGTACGGCAAGTTGTCGTACTATCCGCTCCGGTGGAGCGATGCGTTCTTCAGTGAGCGGACGTTCGTTTCCCAACTCGCCCTCCATCCGGTGCTGTATTTCACCGACACTGTGCGCTACGGCGGCGGAGCGACTTACGACGAGGACCAGGTGGGCGTCCACTACGCTGAAATGGCCGAGTGGCTGGGGGTGGCCCGTACGGACAAAGCCGGCTTCGACTTTCGCCGCACCGGCGACCCGGTCCACAAGCCGGCGAAGCCGCCGAACGTCGTCATTGTCCTATTGGAGTCCATGGCGACGCACAAGACGGGTCTTTCCGGCAACCCGCTCCGTCCCACGCCACACATCGACGCGCTGGCTCGCAATGGGTATTACTTCAGCAACTTTTTTGTTCCATTGCCCAACTCGGCGCGCTCGATATTCTGCGCCCTGACCGGCATTCCCGACGTAGAGACGCATGGCACGTCGAGCCGGAACCCCCGGGCGGTCGAACAGCATTCGATCGTCAATTGCTTCCTTAGCTACGAGAAGTTCTATTTTCTGGGCGGCAGCGTAAGTTGGGGGAACATCCGGGGCCTGCTGACCCACAACATCTCGGGGCTGCACATTCTCGAGGAGGGAAGCTACAGCGCGCCGCGCATCGACGTATGGGGCATTTCCGACCTCGACCTGTTCCGCGCGGCCGACCAGGTGCTCCGGGAGCAGACCGGGCCGTTCTTGGCCGTTATTCAAACCTCCGGAAATCATCCGCCGTATACGATCCCCGACGACAACGCCGGCTTCGAGTTCAAAGACATGGATGCCGAGGAATTGCGGCGCTGGGGCTTTTCCTCGGTGGAGCACTTCAATTCATGCCGGTTCATGGACCACAGCGTCGGGCAATTCATGCAGATGGCCCGCGAGAGCGACTATTTCGACGACACCATCTTTGTCTTCTTCGCCGACCACGGGATTGCAGGGTTCCCCGGAGAGCACGTCAGCGAGGCCGACACCCGCTTCCAACTGGGCCTGTTCCGCGTGCCGTTGATCATCTACAGTCCCGGCATGATTCCGGAAGGAAGAGTCATCGAAACGGTTGCGAGCGAGCCGGACGTGCTGCCGACGCTTGCTTCGCTTGCCGGGCAACGCTACATCAACACGACGCTGGGGCGCGACCTGCTCGACCCGCGTTTCCATTCGGAACGTTACGCGTTCATCATGCGGCCCAATCCTCCGGTGCAGGTTGGGCTGATCAGCGACCGCTTCTACTTCGAGATGAGTGCCGAGGGCGATCGTCCGCGGCTGAAATCCTTCAAAGAAGCCGCCGGCGGCGACAACCTCGTGGACCGGTACCCCGGGATCGCCGCGGAGATGGAACGGTTCGCGCGGGCCTACCTTGAGACGGCCAGGTACATGCTCTTCCACAATAAGCCGGATCGCGACCGGCGCGACCGGCTGGTCCGGCCGCGAAACTCGCCGCGGCCCCAGCCCCCGCTCGTTGCCGCGCCTGAACCGGTGCGCGGAGAAGAACCCCTATGAAGGCGCGCCTGCTGCTGATGACGGCGGTCCTCGCCGCCGGCGTCCTGTTATTTCTGGCCGACTCGGGGGAGCCGGGGCGGGCGAATCCGATTGGTCCGACGGCCGGCCAGGCGGAGCATCCCGTCCACGAAAGCGGTTTCATCTACGACGAACGGTCGGGGGTCATGGCGCACGTGGCGTCGATCGCCCCCCTGGACGAGGGCCAAATGGCGGCCGCGTGGTACGCGGGTTCGCGCGAGGGGGCACGCGATGTCGCCATCTTCTTCGCCCGGTTCGACGGCCGCCGCTGGCAGTCGCCGCGCGTGCTGGTCGACGCACGGTCGTGCAGCCGGGAGACGCGAATGCGGGTGAAGAAGGTGGGCAACCCGGTAATCTTCCGCGATTTGCAATCGCGGCTCTGGTTGGTGTACGCTTCGGTGTTCGAGGGGGGATGGTCCGGCACGTCGCTGAACTACAAGGTTTCGAGCGACGCGGGCGAAACCTGGACTCCCAGCCGGAAGCTCTTCCTCAGCCCCCTGCTGAACCTGACCTATAACGTAAAGAACAAGCCGGTCCTGCTCGAAGACGGCTCGTTTCTGCTGCCCGTGTATCACGAAATGCTCACCAAGCGGTCGGCACTGCTGCACGTCGAGCCCGACGCGGAGGGCGCGACCTACCGGGTCCGGCGCATCACGTTTGGGGCGCGAGCGATTCAGCCCGCGATGTTCCCCCTGGATGGCCGCCGCCTGATGGCCCTGTTTCGCAACATGGACGGGGGGCAGGTTCTCGCGGCCGAAAGCGACGACGCCGGAGGCACGTGGTCCGACCTCTACCCGCTGGAACTGCCCAATCCGAACGCCGGGTTCGATGCGATCCGACTGGGGTCGGGCACGATTCTGGCCGCCATCAACAACTCCCCCGATGACCGCTCCGACCTTTCCCTGGCCGTTTCGGACGATGACGGCGCATCGTGGCGCATCACCCGCGTCCTCGAGCAACAACCCGAAATGGAGTATTCCTATCCCTCGCTGGCGATGGACGATTCGGGCCTAATCCACCTGGTGTACACGTACCGGCGCCAGTCGATCAAGCACGCGGTCTTCAACGAGGCGTGGCTGGAGGAGACGGCGCCATGAGCGGAACCCTAAGCTACGCGGCAGCCCTGTTCGCCCTGCTAAGCCTGGCGGCGGTATGCCTGTCCCGGCTGGGTTCGCTGCGCCGGCGGCGCGGCGGCCGCCTGGGGCTCGCCCTTGCCACGCTTGTTTTGGCGCTCCTGTTCACCTCGGTGAAGGTCGACGGGCTGTCGGCGGTCGGCCTTTTTCTCAGCTTCAGCCCCTCGCTTTCGGTGTTCACCTTGGGGCTGCTGCTGCACAACTATGTGGATGAGGTCTTCGGACTGCCCGTGCTGCAACCCGGAGAAGTAGCTTTGTGGGCCGGTTTTGTCTTGCTGGTGAGCGTTCCCCTGTTCGCTTCGGTCCTGGGCGTCCTTCCGGTCGACCTGTACGCTCATGGTTACTGGTTTTCGTGGGTGCACGCCCTCGCGGTCGGGTTCGGCATGTACGCGGCTTGGCGGGGGCATACCGGCCTGGCAGCCATTCTTCTTGGAGCGCTGGCGGCGCAGTACTGGAGGCTGCTGCCGTCGGGAAATCTCTTCGACGCGCTGACCGACGGCGTCGCTTGCTTTCTCGCCCTGGTCATCGTCCTCCGATGCGCCGGCAAAGGCCTGTCGCGCCGGCCGTGGTCAGGACGGCACGGCCGGGACGCGACAGGCGGCACCGCCGGGGGGAGGTCGCAACGGCAGTGCGTCGGGCCGGCTGCTTCGCCGGCCTCTCGAAGAAATTATTCCAGCACGGGGGCGTAGTCCGCCGGACCGGGCATCATCCCCGAGGGGGCGCCGCAGGGGTCGCTCATTACGGGGCCCGGCACGTATTCCGGCGGGCCGGTCATCACCGACGTTTCGTGCGCCGGGCCACGCCACAACCAGCGTCCGCACCGGCACCCGGTGCTGAACGCCAGAAGCCCTACCACCGTCAGAATCAGTAGCTTCTTCATAAATCGTATCTCCCATCGAGTCGAACACGTTCGGTCGCGCTTCACCGTTTCCGGGGGTTGCGCGCGGCCGGTTTCCTCCGCAACGCGCAAAGGGGGAACGGCCCCATGGAGCGGCGAAGCGGCGGGTTTTTTGGGCTGTCCGGGCACTGAGCCGCACCAACCGGGACAGTCCCCATCAACGAAGACCATAGCGCGAGGCGATGGCCAAACAACTCTACACCACGCCGAATGATGTGCAAATTCAACCGTGCGGATTTTTTTCAACATTTTCCCTGGACCCCCGGTATAGCCAAGCATCGCAGCGGAATCCATAATAGTGCAATGGTTGGCGAACAAGCGTTTCTGGGCGGCAGGTTCATTCCGGCGTCGGCAATGCGCATTCCGGCCACCGACGCCGGCTTCGTGCTGGGCGTAACGGTGGCGGAGCAACTGCGCACGTTTCGCGGCGAGCTGTTCCGGCTGGACGACCACCTCCGGCGCCTCGGCCACTCCCTTTCCATGGTGGGGCTCCGCCCCGAAATAGAGCCCGATCGGTTGGCCGCCACGGCCCGCGAACTGGTCGCCCATAACAGCACCCTCCTCGGACCGGAGGATGAGTTGGGCCTTTCGCTGTTCGTGACGCCGGGCGCGTATGCCACGTTCGTGCCCAACGGCGCGGCCCCGACAGTCGGCATGCATACCTACCGGCTGCCGTTCTCGCTTTGGGCCGGGAAATACCGCCAAGGCCAGTCGCTTGTGACGGCTTCGGTTCGCCAGGTGCCGCCGGCCTGCTGGCCAGCCGATCTGAAATGTCGCAGCCGGATGCACTATTTCTTGGCCGACCGCGAAGCCGGGGCGCGCGAGCCCGGCGCTCGCGCCCTCCTGCTCGACCTGGAGGGCCGGGTGTCCGAGGCGTCGACGGCAAACATCCTCGTTTATCGCTCCGGCGAGGGGCTTATTTCGCCGCCCCTGGATCGCATCCTCCACGGCATTAGCCTCGACACGGCTTTCCGGCTGGCCACCCAGTTGGGCGTCGGCACCGTGTTTCGCGACCTCACGCCCGACGACGTGGCCGGGGCCGACGAGGTCCTGCTCAGCAGCACGTCGCCTTGCTTGTTGCCGGTGACCCGGCTCAACGGGAGGCCTATCGGCACCGGCATGCCAGGCGAAGTGTTCCAAAGCCTCATTGCGGCATGGGGTGAGATGGTGGGGGTGGACATTGTAGCTCAAGCCGAACGGTCCCTGGCATCGGGCGAGCGCTCGGCCACAACGTCGCCCGGGTCCTCGGAGTGGCGCGGGCGTGGAAACCATCCGATTTGACTTTCTCACAGTTTGAACTATCTAATTTAAAAGGAGCCTGCACGTCGCTGGTGCCCCCCCTGGGGAGGCCCGCCGTCTTGCACGCAAGAATGGATACGCAGGAATAATCATTAAATGCCAATCATGATGGTAGATTTGCTGTTCGGACTGTTCATCCTCGCGACGGGGTGCGCGTTGGGGTGGTGGGTGTGCAGGCGCCGTGCCGATGCCGAGCAGGCGGAGCCGGCCGGTGAAGTGAAGCATGCTCGCGAAGTGCTCAGCCGCTTGCACGAGTTGGCCACGCGGGTGGCGAGCGACGTGGGCGCCCACACCGACCGCGTCGAGGCGATCAACGACCGGTTGCACGGCAGCTCGGAAACCAAGCCCGAGACGGTCGTGGAGGCGGTGGCGCAACTGATCGAGGTCAACACTCGCATGCAAGGGCAACTCGGCTCCGCCCAGGAAAAAATGAGGGAGCAGGCGTTCCTGGTCGAGCGGCACGCTACGGCCGCCCGGACCGACGCGCTGACCGGCCTGGCCAACCGGCGGGCGTTCGACGAGGAAATGCAGAAGCTGCTCCAACGGCACGACGTGTTTGGTGAAACGTTTTCCGTCATTATCTTCGACATAGACCATTTCAAGCGGTTCAACGACACCTATGGGCACCAGGCCGGCGACGACGTGCTCCGGCGGATGGGCGAACTGCTGCACGGCGGCGCGCGTCCCAACGACCTAGTGGCCCGCTACGGCGGCGAAGAGTTCGCCATGATCCTCCCCCGCACCCCGGTTGCCGACGCCACGCGCTGCGCCGAGCGAGTGCGACAGGAGATTGCGGGGCACGCGTTCCCGTGCCACGGGCAAGAACTGCGGGTGACGGCGAGTCTTGGCGTTGCCGAGGTGCTCCAGGGCGAAGCCGTTTCGAAATTGATCGACCGTGCCGACGCTGCCCTGTACACCTCGAAAGGAGCGGGGCGGAACTGTACCCACTGGCACGACGGCGCCGCCATTCACCCGCTGGGGACGGAACGGGAATCGTCGGCGCGGCCGCTGGAGACACCGCCCGCCGACCGGAAGGAGGATTCCGGGGGCAAAACCGTCGTGGGCCAGATCACCATGTCGAACCGGACCGAGTTTTGCATCATCCTCGCCCGGCGCCTCGCCGAGTGGCGCCGCGGGGGCGCCACGCCCTCGGTGGTCATGGTCCGTCTTGACGGCTTCTCAGCAATCGTGGGCCGGTACGGTCAGCGTGCCGGCGCTCTGGTGATGAAGGCCACCGCGCAGTTCCTCAACGCCGCCATTCGCGATATGGACATGGTGGCGCACTACGAAACGGAGACGTTCGCCATCCTCTTCCCGGGTACCTGGCTGGCCAACGTGGTCGACATTGCTGAGCGGCTCCGCGAAGCCATCGCACAGTGCCGTCTGCCGACGGATCGGGGGGAACTGAAGTTCACCGTCAGCGTCGGCGGCGCCAGGGCCCTGGAATCGGACGATGCGAGGCGGCTGCTCGAACGCGTCCAGGAGTCGCTCGACACCGCCACCGAGACCGGCGGGAACTGCTCGATGTTCCACAACGGCACCTGGTCGGAAACCGTCTCGGCCGCCCTCCAGCGCGCCGCCGAATAGGCGGCGGGCCGCAACACGTGCAGCGCCGCTGCGGCCCTGTTGGAGTTCACGCTTTAGCGTGCTGAATACCGCATGAGCTTGCTTTGCACCTTGTGGCCTACGCGCGTTGCACACCCCTACATATTGTACCCGACCTACCGGGCGTACCCTACATGTTGTGCCCACTACATGTTGTGCCCAAATGGCGGCGTGCAATAGGCGTAGGCCACAAGGAGATTCCCAGCTCTCCGGGGTATCGCGTGGTCCGGCAATTGGTAGAATAAACTAGCTGGATGGCTTTTTCTATGATATTATGAATAATACGGGAATAGTCGTGATGGATCGGCACCTGTGGGGGCCGGCGAACGCCGCGTCAGGACTTGTGTGTCGATACCGCGAGGCCGGGCTCCCGCTTCGGGTGTTTCGCTCCCTCGATAAGCTCCTCGATTTTTGAGCATGCCCAAGCCCAAAGTTGATACATTTGTCGACCTGCTTACCCGCAGCGGGCTGATCGAAAAGGATCAACTCGACCGTGTGCTCGACGAATTGCGCGAGGCCGGCAACGGCCGGTCGCCCGGCAATGCCCAGGAGGTGGGCGAACACTTGATCGCCCGCGGGCTGCTTACCCGCTGGCAGTGCGAAAAGATCCTGGAGGGCCGCCACAAGGGATTCTTCCTCAAGCGGTACAAGTTGCTGGACCACCTGGGCACCGGCGGCATGAGCAGCGTTTACCTAGCCGAACACGTGCTCATGCAGCGGCGCGTGGCCATCAAGGTGCTGCCCCGAAATCGTGTCGAAGACAGTTCGTACCTGGAACGTTTCCACCGCGAGGCCCAGGCGGCCGCAACGCTCGACCACCGCAACATCGTTCGGGCGTACGACGTGGACAACGACGGCGATGTTCACTTCCTGGTAATGGAATACGTCGAGGGGCGCGACCTGCAGGCCATTGTCCGCGATGAAGGACCGCTACGCTACGCCGACGCCGCCGACTACATCCGCCAGGGCGCCGAAGGCCTCGCCCACGCCCACGAGGCCAGCCTCATCCACCGCGACGTGAAACCGGCCAACCTGCTGATCGACCTGAAGAACGTGGTCAAGGTGCTCGACCTGGGGCTGGCGCGGTTCACCGACGAGGACCGTGCGTCCCTGACCGTGCAGTACAACGAAAACGTGTTGGGAACGGCCGATTACCTGGCCCCCGAACAAGCGCTGGACAGCCACGGGGTCGATGCCCGGGCCGACATCTACAGCCTCGGCTGCTCGCTGTATTTCCTTCTGACCGGTCATCCGCCGTTCCCCGACGGCACGCTGCCGCAACGGCTGATGGCGCATCAGAAGCAGCCGCCGCCGCCCATCCGGAACGAACGCCCCGACGCGCCGGAGGACCTAGTGGGCATTTGCCTCAGGATGATGGCGAAGCGGCCGGACCAGCGCTACCGCACCATGCGCGAGGCGGCCGACGCACTGGCCGACTGGCTCGTCGCGCACGGGCACTCGCTTGGCGGGGGCAGCGGCTCGGGTGGCGGGGGCAGCGGCTCGGGTGGCGGGGGCAGCGGCTCGGGTGGCGGGGGCAGCGGCTCGTCGACCGGCAGTTCCCCGGCCAAGTTAGCAAACGCCGGTTCGCAACGGGCCAGCGGCGCCCCCACCCGCGCCCGCCGCGACGTACCCCCCAAAAGGAAACCCAGGGCGGGTGGATCCTCGCCCGGCAAGCCGCCCCTGCGCCGCCAGCCGCTCGCCTTGCAGGATACGGGCGAAGGCATAGAGCGAACCAACGTCCGCCGGCGCGAGTCCCGACCGCACCGCCGAACAACCGCCAGCAGCTCCGACCTGAACCTGCTGGGCACACCCTCCGAGCCGAAGCCCCCCAAGCCCGCCTCCAGCGGCGAGTTCATCATCCAGGCCAACGAAGAACCCATGGTGGCGCGCATCCGCGCTCGGGCGGGGCTGACGCCCGAGCAGATCGAAGCCTACAGAAGCCGGCGCGGGCGGCAGCCGTGGTGGCTTTGGCTGGGTATCGGAGTCGGACTAGTGTTCGTCGTCATTCTTGCCATACTCCTGCTGCTGGTAGGGCAATGAGGCGCGCCGGCGCCCCATGCCGTCAACGGTTGCCGCTTTGCGGGGCGGCGTTGCCGGACAGTGGCGGCTCGCTCGAAATTTCCAGGCTTTCCGCCGCCAGGGCGATGTTCATACTGCCACTGCGAAACCCCTCCAGGTCGAGCGTCACGTACTGGAAGCCCGCCCGTTTGAAGTGCTCGACCACGCGGCGGCAGAACCCTTCGTCGGCAAAGCGGGGCAGTTCGGAGGCCGGCACCTCGATGCGCGCCATGTCGCCGCGATGGTAACGCACGCGGAACGGCCGGAACCCCAGTTCCCGCAAAAACCGCTCCGCGCGGTCGACCATGTGAAGCCGCTCCTCGGTCACTTCCTCGCCGTAGGCGATGCGGCTGCTCAGGCACGGCGTTGCCGGCTTGTCCCAGATGGGCAGGTTCCAGTGGCGGGCAAGCTGCCGGAGTTCGTCCTTCGTCAGTCCGCATTCGGCCAGCGGTCCCCGCATGTTCCACTCGTTAGCGGCGCGGATGCCGGGCCGATGGTCGCCCAGGTCGTCGCGGTTTCGGCCGTCGACGATTACGTTCAGGCCGAGCCGTTCGGCGGTGGCGCGGATCTCCTCGGCCAGGGCGCTCTTGCAGAAGTAGCAGCGGTCGGCCGCATTGCGTCGGTAGCCGGGATCGTCGATCTCGCGCGATTCAACCATCTCGTGGCGGATGCCGATTTGGCAGGCGACTTCGCGCGCCTCGTCGAGTTCGCCGGTGGCGACGCTGGCCCCGACCGCGGTGACGGCCACGGCCCGCTCGCCCAGGGCCACGGCCGCCGCTTTGGCCAGCACGCTGCTGTCGAGCCCCCCGGAAAACCCGACCGCGCAACTGCCGTAGCTGCGGAGCAGTTCAATCAGCCGGTCGCGTTTGGCCCGAAGCTCATCGGGAAGGGAAAATTCTTGGTTCATTACATGTCACTCTTTCCCAAAAAAGATGGCCCTCCGCCGTAATGCCGTGGCGATGGCTGTTTATGGGAGCCCGTTACGACCAAAGGGGGCACCTCGGACCCGGGTTGTGTGATCCGCGAATGCGGTCGGCGACCGAAGACACGGCTGTACACGCGGCCGGGACCTTTAATGACAGGCGCCCAACGGGCTAAGTATCGGCTCCCCAATTTGCCCATCGACTCACGCGCATGGCAGAGGGCCATGTATTGTTATCCTACCATGTTTACACATGCCCGACAAGATGGAAAACAGGGCCGCAGGCCAGGAGATTGTGGGGGTGGAGGGACGGCCTTGCCGGGCTATGGCCCGCTGCCAGCCCCCACTGCGGACGCCCCGGGCTTGCCCGGCGTGAGGTGGACCGTGCCTGCTTCGTCATACGTAACCGTTCACAGGGGGACTGTCCCAATTTTCGCGGCACAAAAAGGGTTTTGCCCAATGATCCACCGTTTCCGCCGCGAAAATGGGACTGTCCCCCTGCATCGGGCGGAGAAAACAGCCCGCGCCGCACCGTGAACGGTTACCGTCATACGATGTTCGGGCGCCCGTCATGACCGGGAAGCATGCGTTCATGCTCCCCCTTCCAGAGCGAACGGTTCTGGACGACCGGCTTGATGTGCTGGGAGAGCCACTTATGAACTTCGCTTTGGCCGTCCGTGGCGTTGGTAACTCGCATCGGACCTGTTACAATGTATTGTGGGAGAAGCGGGGTTTTCGGCCGCCCCGGTCGGCCGGAGTCCCCGTCGCACAGCCGCCCCTACCTCCAAACCCCGCAGGAGGCTCCGAGATGATCCGCGTTGTGTGCTCCGGATGTAACAGCAAGCTCAGCGCCAAGCCCGAGTTGGCCGGCAAGAACCGCAAGTGCCCGAAGTGCGGCACGGTGGTCACGATTCCCAAGCCGAAACTGGCACCGGAAACAGCGGCCGACTTCGAGGAGGTTCTCGACGACGCCGGCGACCAGCACGTCGAAGCACCGAGCCAAACAAAACTGCCCTCCTTCGAGGCCCCCGAACGCCTCGACCGGCAAAACCGGTATCTGATTTGCGACAAGGCCAAGCTGGTGGCCACCTGGAAGAACGACGGCCAGGGCTGGATGCTCAAGACCGGCTTCGGCATGATCAGCGCCACTCGAAACCACGAGCAGTTGCCCGCCCAGGGAAACTTCAAATTCGTCGAACTGAAGATCGACATGACCGACGACGGGTTGCGGTTGCACGGGTTGACCGTCTACCAACTCGCTCCCCGCTGGGCCTTGACGAAGCTCGACAAGGGGGACGACCAGATCGTCTCCTCCATTACCGGCTCCGGCGCCCTGAACCGCGAACAGAAAAACGTGGTGCGTGCATTCATCAAGGACCAGTTCATGCGCCAGGTGTGGGAGGACGCCGGTGAAGTGCTCGACTACCTGGGCAATACCGACTACCACTCGGCCGGCGTGGGCTAACTGTAAACATTCGCCGAACCCGGCTCAATTGGCGGTTCGCCCTGTTGGAGTTCACGCTTTAGCGTGCACGATATCGCACATGCTTGGCTCGCACGCTAAAGCGTGAACTCCAACAACGCTGACGGCCACTCCGGTCTCACGGATTCGGCGAATGTTTACGGCTGACTCTCCGTGAACCGGGCAATCGCCCGCTGCTCGGCCGGACGGAGGCCCCACAGTGCGGCTGCGGCCGCGTCGATCGCCCGCTGCTGTTCGGCCAGTGCCGCGCACGGATCGGCGCCGCCGCCGGTTGCGGCAGCCGCGTGCGCCGCTCGGCCGGCCGCGGCAAGCCGGCGGTGTAACTCGCAGCGGGGATCGAAACGCCGGAGTCGGGCGAATTGGAGGATACCGGGGGTGCCGAACCCCTTGCCCCCTGCCACGCTGTGCGCCCCCACCAGGAAGCCGACGATCGCGCTGTTTACCAGCGCGCACAGGTAATGGGCTTCGTCGGCCGTCCCGCAGTCGACCAGAACGCACGTCTCCTGCGGCACCACCGGACGGTATCCCAACAGGGGATGGTTCACCGGCTCGGCAACGGCGGCCGTCAGCCGCGCGTCCATCCGCCGCCATACGACCTTCACGCCGGCCAGCGTGTACGGGCCCACGTTGTACATCGAATAGAATGGCCGATCCTTTTGATATCGGCGGTACGCCGCGCGCCGACGCAGCAGCGCCTCGAATCGGGCGAGATAGTGAAACGTTTTCGGGTAACGCGCCCGCATCACCGCCGGCGGAAGGCCCGTCCGAGTGCCCGCGGCCTGCGGCAGGAGGAGGTGGGCACTCGGCCGGGCGCGGTATCGGGCCACGTCGCCCCAGCGGAGCAGCGGGAAGAGCAGGTCGGGCTCGACGGTGCACTCGACCGGCTCGACCCGGGGCCGGCCGGCCCCGGCCAGGTTCCG
>PWXP01000340.1 GCA_003561895.1 Planctomycetaceae bacterium
AGGCGCGCCTCGACCTGTTCGAGCATCATAGGGCCGACGTGGCGTTGCCAGTCGTCCAGCGTCAGGTTGGCAAAGAAGGCGGCGGCGTCGGCCACCTTCATGGCGACAATTTGGGCGATATTCCGCCCGCCCACGAGCACTGCAAGCGCCTCCGGCCGAAGGCGGGCGCCGTGGCAGGCCGGGCAAGGCCGGTAGCTGCGCCAGCGGCTGAGGAACACGCGGATGTGCATCTTGTACTTCCGCCGCTCCAGCCACGCGAAAAAGCCGCCCAATCCGCCGAACTGCCGCTCGGGCACCCCGTGCCGGATCAGGTTGATCTGCCGCTCGTCGAGCGCGTGGAACGGGGTGTCGAGGGGAATGCCGTAGTCGGGGGCCAGGGCGATCAACTCCTCCAACTCGTGCGCGTACGCCGGACTGTTCCACGGGGCGATTGCCCCCTCACGGATCGACTTGTTCGGGTCGGGCACCAGCAGGTCCATGTCAACGCCGATGACGTTGCCGAAGCCCTCGCACGCGGGGCACGCGCCCAGGGGGTGGTTGAAGCTGAACAACCGCGGCTCCGGCTGGGCGAACTCCCGCTCGCAGCCCTCGCACGCCAGCCGCGAACTGAACCCGACCACCCGCCACGGCCGACCGTCAATCACGCGGCTTCCACTTGGAGCCTGAGCATCCCCGTGGCTTAGGCTTCCAGCCTGAGAACCTTCCACAAACACCACGCACCGCCCTCGCCCCTTCTCGAAGGCCGTTTCGAGCGAATCGCGCGCGCGCACGGCGTCGCCGCCGGCGGTCAGCCGGTCGACAACCACGTGGAAGGCGCCGTGGTCGACCGTACCGGGCGGCTGCTCGGCGGCGGCTTCGAGCCCCACCGTCCGGTGGCCGGTAATCGCGCGGACAAAGCCGTCTTCGCGCAGCGCCGCGGCAAGCTGTTCGAACGAGAACTCGTCGGTTATTTCCGCCTCGAACGCCACCAGGTACCGTGTGCGCGGCGGCAATTCGGCGAGCGCCTCGGCCGCGCTTTGCGGCGTATCGCGGCGGACCTCGCGGCCGCAACCGTCGCACACGACCCGTCCGATCTTGGCGAACAGCAGCCGGAGGTAGTCGTAGGTTTCCGTGGCGGTGGCCACGGTCGACCGGCTGGAGCGGCTGCCGTTGCGGCTGGTAACGGCGATGGCCGGGGGGATGCCGTCAATGCGGTCGGCCTCGGGCTTTTCCAGCCGCTGGAGGAACTGCCGCGTATAGGCCGAGAAGCTTTCGATATACCGCCGCTGCCCCTCCGCATAGAGGGTGTCGAGCGCCAGGCTGCTCTTGCCGCTCCCGCTCAGCCCGCACAAGACGACGAGCTTGTTGTGGGGGATGTCCAGGTCGATACCCTGGAGGTTGTGCACCTCGACCCCGCGCAACTGAATGTGGCCCGCCGCGGCCATGCAAACCTCTTCGGGAAGGAAACGATGACATGGCAAACCTGCCATTGTAACCGTCCGGACGGGTGCTGTCCACGCGATGGCGGAAGACCCTCAGCGGGCGCTGCTCACTGCGGGGGCGACCGGGTGTTCGGCAAAGACCAGGTCGGCAATTCGGGCCGCCAGCGGCGGGGCGCCGAGATAGTTCAGGAAATCGTGCCGGCCTGCAACCCACGCGGTCAGGTCGAGTAGTTCGAGACGGCCGCCATGCGCGTCGCGCCGCCGTGGCGCAAGGGGGCCGACGAACCCCATGGCCTGCGGGCCCGGGCCGGGATAGAGACGGGGATAAAAGCGCAGCGCCCGGTCGCCTCGGTGGCGGGTGACGACCATTGTTTCCACGGCGTCCAGTGCGCCGTCGCTGTGCCGGGTCGGGAGCAAGGCATCGGCATCCATGGCGCCGGCCACCAGCACGGCGCGGAATCCACTTGCCGCATCCGTGGTTTCGTCCGGCGCAGGGTCTTCGGCAACCCGGCTCAGCCCCCGGCCGACGATCCGGCACCCGGCACTATAACCGACCAGGATGGGGGGCGTTTGCGGGTCGAATTGGCGGAGCCATCGGGCCAGGAGCAGCCCTTCGAAATCGGCACGTGCCATGTTGACCCACAAGGCCGGGCGGAGGCGTCGCGAACTCCGCTCCGCGGGCCATTTCCACACGACCACGCGTACCGGCCGGCCTCCGCCGTGGCTGCGAAGGGTGCGCGCCAGCCCTAGCACCAAGCACGTCGCCCAGGATTGGTCGGTGAAGCCCCCGTGAGCGAAAACCACCGTCGGCTGCTCGGGATCCTCGGTCTCGAAAAACGCGTCGCGCGAACTCCGCGTCCACGCCCTTCGGGCATCGAGTTGGAAGTAGTCGAATTGATCGGCCTTCACCGGACACGTGCTCGTGGCGCCGACGCGGTAGGTGCGCACCATCCAGACGTCGGTCGTGGCGCCCTCTGCACGCACGCCGAAAACGGCGACGGCCAGCGCCGCGCCGGCCAGGATCCCGATGCGTTGCAGAATGCGGATCGGCGAACCGTTCATGGTAATGCTCCTCGAAAAATTGCCAATTCTATGGGTATTGCGGACAGCCCGTGGTCCCCACGGATGGGGAACCCGTGCAAATATACACCATATTTCGCGCTCAGGTCGGCTGAACGGGCCGCGCGCAGCCAACCGAGGCGTTTTTCCTTCTACGGACGGCAATCGGTACTCCGCGCAGGCAACGACACCTCGCCGGTGGCCGTGTCCCGGCCGGTCCCGTACGCCCGCGCCTGATGCAGGAACGCTTCCATGCGGGTTTCGGTGGCTGGATCCTGCTGGCCGTCGAAACTCAAGGTCAGGGCGGGCATCTCGGCCAGGCCGCCTTGCTTCTGTTTGATCAGCCCGGCGACGATCGTCGACGGCATACAGGAGAAGGGCATCACGTTGATCACCCCGTCGCAGCCTTGACGGCGGAATTCCAGCATTTTGCCGATCGTCAGGATGGCCTCTCCCTGGAACGTGGGGTCCAGGTAGGGGGCGGCCAGGGCAAAGAGTTCTTCCGGGTGGGGTTCGTCGAAGTCGCCGAGCAGGGGCTTGAAGGGCGCGGCCAGCCGGCGGTGCACTCGCCACATCGCCCGGTCGGTCAGCCAGGCGGTCAGCCAATACCGCAGCTTGCGTTCCTGCCGAGCCCGGGCGCGCCGCGTCCAGTTGGTGTAGTAAATCCATTCGGGCATGCCGGGCCGGACTGTCTCGGCCCCCAGCCGCTCCAGCAACCGGACCAGGTCGTTGTTGGCGAAGCTATGAAATCGCACAAAGGTTTCGCCAACAATGCCGATCTTCGGCCGCCACCGGCCGCGGTCGGTGGGGATCTTTTGGAACTCGGCCGCGGCGCGAGCGAGTTCCTCGACCAGCGGCTTCAGCCCCGGCCGCGTCTCGACCAGGCGCACCAGGCGGTCGAGACAGCGGGCGTAGACCTCATCGGTTTGCCCGGGCCGGGTTTCGTAAGGCCGAACGGTGGCCTGCGCCCGCTCCAGCATGTCGGTCGCGCAGGCGCCGTACCAAGTTTGCAGCAGCGCGTCGCGTCCCAGCTGGCGGCAATGGTCGTAGAACTCCATGTCGTGGCTGGGCGAGAAGACCGGCACCTCGTGCAATCCCTGGTCGGCCAGCACCAGCTTGTGCAGGCAGTTGTACTGCCCGAATCGGCAGGGCCCGGACCCGCCCGGCATGAGGAACGCGGCCCGACGGAAATCGAAGCCGGGGCGGCGCACCGTCTGGATCAAGTCGCCGGCGGTAATCAGGCAGGGGAGGCACTGCTTGCCTCCGCAGGCCCGCCGCCCCAGGTCGAGGCCGGCCGGGTCGGCCGTCGGCA
>PWXP01000312.1 GCA_003561895.1 Planctomycetaceae bacterium
CGCGTGGGTGAAGTAAGGCTGCTGAGACAGCCGAAACCACCCACCCTACGCTTTGGCGCCAAATCAGCACCTAGAAACGGAAGGGCCAACATTCCTGTCCGTCCTGGCCCGGCGGATGGGAATATCCATCCTACCGGCAAACTCCGACCTACCGCTTACTTTAGTTTACCACACGTTCCCGCCCAGAGGCAGAGGCCCCGCCCAGAGGCAGAGGCCCCGCCCAGAGGCAGAGGCGACGGCCAAGCTGCCCGGAAACGGCCAAAGCGGCCGGCTCCACTGCTATTGAACCCCTGCCGATTGTATTTGCGAATATGCGCCGATGGACGGGTTCAGCGTGCATCCCCCCACTTTGACAGGCATCGCCAACCACACTAGAATCCTAACGTGATTGCGGCGAAACGCTTTGGGAGACGACGCGGACGGAATGCCCCCCTCCATAGAAGCCCTACGACGGACCAAGCAGGCGCTGCGCGCCGAAGCGCGCCGACGCCGGGTTGCGCTGCCCGAAAAGGAACGCCTCAGCCGGGCCATCTGGAAGCAGCTTGCCGCCCTGCCCGAGTACGAGCGGGCCCGGCGCGTCGTGCTGTACATCGACCATCGCAGCGAGGTCCGGACGTGGCCGTTCTTCAGCGACGTGTGGGATGCGGGCAAGCAGATCGTCGTGCCGTACTGCGAGAACGGCGAGTTGGGACTGTTCCTGCTGGAGCATCTCGACGAATTGGAGCCGGGTATGCTGGGTATCCTGGAGCCGCAGCCCGAGCTGCGCCAGGCCCCGGGGCGGGCCGTACGGCTCGAAGCCCCCGACCTGGTCGTGGTGCCCGGCGTGGCCTTCGATCGGGCGGGGGGGCGCCTCGGGCAGGGGGCCGGATACTACGACCGCCTGCTGGCCCACGCGCCGGAGGGGGTCGCCTGGGTGGGCATCGCCTTCGAGTGCCAGATGGTCGACGCTGTTCCCCTGCTCCCGCACGACGTGCCCATGCACAAGGTCGTCACCGAGTCGGCCGTTTACGAGCCGCCGACATGCGCCGTTCGGCCGGCTGAGCCGGGATGATTCACCAAGTCCGGCGGTGCCGAGACCGTTCGTCGACGATGAGCGAGCGCGGGGGATGGGCCAGGGCTTTGACAATTTGTAACCGTTCACGGGGGGGACTGTCCCGATTTTCGCGTCACACAGAGCGTTTGGCGCAGTGAGCCACCGTCGCAGCCGCGAAAATGGGACTGCCCCCTTCGCATGTACCCGGGAAAACTGCCCCCGCCGCCCCGTGAACACTTACGACAATTTGAGCCCGCGTTTCGTATCGAGTGCGTGTCGCTCTGCTCAGAGGGTTATCCTTGCAGGGCCTTGCGCACCCCGTCGAGGACCCGGGTTCGCACCGGCTCGAGTGCCCCGTCGAGGAAGGCCCCCGCGGCCTTCTTGTGCCCCCCCCCGCCGAATGCCGAGGCGAGCCGGCTGCAATCCAGTTTGCAGCGGCTCCGGAAGCTGACCTTGAATCCGCCGCGAGGCTGCTCGACCAGGATGACGGCCACTTGCGAGCCGCCGACCGACAAGAGCATGTTGATCATGTCCTCGCTGTCGGACGGCAGGGCGCCGGCCGCCTCGAAGTCGCTCCACTCGATCCAACTGTAGATCAGCCGGCCGTCCCATTCGGAGGTGGCCTTGGCCAGCGTACGGCCGGTGAGTTTCAGCCGGCCGAGCGTGTCGTCCTCGTAGAGGTCTTTGTACAGGCGGGCGGGATCGGCCCCCGCCGCCACCAGGCGGCCGGCAAGGCGGAGCGTTTCCGCCGAGGTCGAACTGAAGCGGAACCAGCCGGTGTCGGTGGCCAGTGCCGCGAAGGCCCATTGGGCGATCTCCGGCGTCAGGCCGACGCCCAGCGCGTCGGCCGCCTCTACCACCAGCCTGCCGGTGGCTTCGGCCTGAGAGTCCTTCCACACCTCCGCGCCCAAGTCGTCGCCGCTGACGTGGTGGTCGACAACCAGTTTTTTCATGCGGGTCGTGCGGATCACGTCGCCCATGGCGCCAAGCTGGGCCCAGGCCGACGTGTCGAGGATGATCAGGACTTCGTACGCTTTGAGTTCCGCAACCTGGATGTCGACACCCAACTGCTTGAGGCTGCCCACGGGGTCCAGGAACCTGTAATTGGGGGGGACGTCAAAGGGGTTGCATATCAGCACGTCCTTACCGAGCTTCTCCAACACGGCGGCCAGCGCCAACTCGCTGCCCAGCGCGTCGCAGTCGGGTCGGATGTGCGAGGTAAGGACGAACCGCCGGCTCGCTGCGACGATTTCGGCAAAACGGGACCAGTCGGGCATGGCGTCGAGGGTTCGTATCTGGGAAGGGGACCGTCGGATTTTCGCCCTCTCCGGCGGTTGGGCGACCGGGCGAATTCCCGCCAGGGCCGCGCGATCGGGGCCGTCGCCGGGAATGGTTACCGGCGGGCGAGGTCGGCCACGCGGCGGGTCGCTTCGACGTCGAGGTCCATCTGGGCGACCAGTTCGGCCGGGGTGGCGAAACGCATAATGTCTCGCAAACGGGCCAAGAAGTCAACCTGGATCGGCCGGCCGTACAGGTCGCCCTCGAATTCGAGCAGAAACGCCTCGACTTTCACGGCGCGGTCGCCAAAGGTGGGGTTTGGGCCCAGGCTCAGCGCCGCCGGCCAGCTTTCGGCCTCCGTGTGGGCCAGGCCGGCGTAGATGCCCTCGCGCGGCAGCAGCGTGTCGATCTCGTGAAGATTGGCCGTGGGAAATCCCAAGCCGGCTCCCCGGGCGGCCCCCCGCCCCACGATGCCCCGGATCCGGTACGGCTGCGTAAGCAGGCGGTTGGCGGCTTCGATGTCGCCCGCCGCAATCAGCCGCCGCACACGCGAACTGGAGACCGGCCGACCATCGACCACGACCGGGGCGACGACCTCCAAGGGCATGCCGGCCTCTGCGCACAGCGCCCGCAACGTGTCGGCCGTGCCCGACCGGCCGCGCCCGAAGTGGAAGTCGGGCCCTTCGACCATGGCCCGTGCCGCCAGTTTTTCTCGGGCAATCCGGTCGAAGAAATCCGTCGCCGTCAGATGGAGCAGGGTGCGGGTGGTCGGACAGGCGACGACCGCGTGGGCCCCGAGGGCGGTGAGCATCTCAGCCTTGCGCTCCAGCCAGGAAAGGGGCGTTGGGGCGGCTTCGGGGCGAAGTAGCCTGGCGGGGTGGGGGTCGAACGTCAGCGCAATCGCCGGCCCGTCGACCGCGGCGGCCAGGGCCACCAGCCGTTCCACCAGCCGAGCATGCCCGCGGTGCACGCCGTCGAAGTTGCCGATCGAGACCGCGCCACCCCGCAGTTCGGCGGGCAGCGCGTTCGGGTTGCGGATCAAAGGTATCGGCTTGTTCACTCGCCCGGCTCGCGGATGATCGGTTCCATGATCTTCGTGTTCCGGTCGACGGCCAGAACGATGGTCCGCTGCTGGCCTCCGTCGGGACTGCTTGCGATGACCGGCAGCACGTGACGGCGGTCGGGGAGGGAGAAGCGGATGGCGAAGGAGCCGTCGCTGCGCAGGTGCACCGGTTCGCCGCGGAGGGTGACGTGGGCGTCAGGCACGGTGCGGCCATGGACGATCAATTCGGTATCGACTTCAAACGGAAGTTGCGATTTCGCCTCGTGGGGCGACCCGGCCGCCCCCGGCCCGAACTGGGTTTCCATGGGACTGCCCATCGGGCGGTGGAGTTGCTCCTCGAACACTTCCTTCAACTCACTGCTGGCCTCCCGATCGGTATAACCGCCGCTCATCGCATAGATGCGGTCGTAGTCCTTGGCCACTTCCGCCCAGTTTCGGTCGAAGGCGTTACCCGCCCCCGCCTCGGGCGTGGTCACGCGGTTGCTCCGGGCGAGCGCCAGGAAGCGTTCCCCGGCCCGGTAGCCGATCTCCAACTGGAAACTCTTCGGGGGGTCTTGGACGTCGATATACCAGTTACTGACGCCGCCGTGGACTTCGATGTCGCGTAGGGGCCGTTTGCCGGCGTTGGTGGTGCCGTCCCGCACCACTTGATAAAGGCGGATGACCGGCCGCGAGAGGTGCCAGTCGTGCCCCAGGGCGGCCTGGGCCCGCCGGATGCCTCGCCGCGACAGTTCCCAGTAAGCGTGCAGCCAGAAGGGGTCGCGAACCATCACCACCAGCCGGTCCTTCACACCGCCGTTGTCCTGTTGCTCGGCCTTCAGCGCCAGGTCTTTCGATTCGGCAATCCGTTCGCGGATCTCGCGGAGGCGCTCCTCCAACTGGGCCTTGCGGCGAGCGGTCTTGGCCCGGCTGCTTGGCGGCGCCGCCTTCGACCGACCGCCCGCAGAACCCGACTTGCCCGACTTCGGCTTGCCGTTGCGGCTTTCGGCCCGCGCTTGCTTCAGCAGCGCCTTAATGAGTTCCTCCTTACGCATCGAGTGCCAGCCGGGCACCCGCTTCCGCTTGGCCATCGAAGCCAAGTCTTTGGCGGTACGTGCCCTCAGGGTCGCTGCAGTAATCACGGCTTCTTCCTCCGTCAAACGCCTTGCTTTTCCCAAAGGAGGGGCAAGGCCATGGGTGGGCGGTGGGTTGGCGTCGTCCGTGACCCGGTATTGTCTACTGCGGCATGATTTTGCGGTCATGCCGGTGGGCGGGGTGTGGTGGGAGGGCTGCTTTCGCCCGCTTCGGTCGGGCGGCGGGGGCGCAAAAGGGGCCCCTTTCGGATAGCCGCCTCACCGGCAAAGCGGACAAAGCAGGCCCTCTCGCCCCTGTCGCTACTCTTGATTATAATCGAACCGTTGCCAAAACACAACAATCGCCCCCGGCAGGGGCCGCGATTTCTTTGGCTCTTCCGTTTCTAGGTGCAGGCCTCGCCAATGTAGGAGGCACACGCCGCTGTGCCGTCCCCCGGAAAAGCAGCCTGCACCTAGAAACGGAAGAGCCATTTCTTTCGCCAAATAGCTACAATGGGCTGCAATGCACAACCACCAGGAACTGTTCGACGCGCCGAGGTGGAAGAAAGCCGCAGCATTCGCGGTATTGGCAGCGGCCATGGCGCTCACCATTTGGGGGTTCGCACCAGTAATTTGGGGAGGCCACACCTTCGCATTCCGCGATGCCGCCCACTTCTACCCCCCCTTGTGGAGACTGGCTATCGGCGAGTGGGCGGCAGGGCGGACGCCGCTATGGAATCCGTATGAGAACCTCGGGCACCCCCTCTTGGCCCATCCGGCGGCCGCCGTCTGCTACCCCGGCCAACTCGTTTTCCTGCTGCCCGTGCCATTCTTATGGGCGTATCACCTGTATATTGTCGGGCACGTCGTGCTGGCGGCCGTGGCCGCCTACCGGCTCGCTCGGTCATTCCGGGCGAGCGCGGCGGCGGCAGGCATGTGCGGGCTGGCCTACGCGTTCTCCGGCAATGTGTTGATGCAGCACACGAACGCCCCCTTTCTGGTGGGTGCCGCGTGGCTGCCTTGGGCCCTACTTTGCACCGATCGGATGGCCCGATCCGCCGCCGGACCAGGCGGGGCGCTGGTTCCTTCCCGCGGAGCGTCTCCCGAGAGCAAGGGGAGGAAACCAGTGGGGCGATGGAGTGCGGGCCTGGCTGCCTGCCTGGCGCTGATGGTCCTCGGCGGCGATCCGCAGATGGCCTACAACGTGGGGCTCATCGCCGCATTGTACGCCGCGGCGGTCCTTCTCATACACCGTCGCCGCTACGCGCAGGGTGCGCCGAAGCCGCGCCGGGCGGTATCCCGCGAGGCCCGGCGGTATGGCAGGCAAACCTTTTGCCGGTTCGGCGGCGCGGCCCTGGTTGCAGCGGTTCTAGCGGCGGTTCAGCTCCTGCCTTCGTGGCAGTTCGCCGCGCGGAGCGACCGCGTACCGCCAAGCTGGGGCGACCGGCTCCGCGCGAGGCTCGAGCCGCGGTCGCATCACGAGCACGTGTACCATTTTAGCGTAGGGCCGTGGCGCCTGGCCGAGTTCCTTTGGCCGAACGCCTCCGGCCGCCAGTATCCGATCCATCGCCGCTGGCTCGAAGCGATTCCCGCCGAAGGACGCGTGTGGACGCCCACGATGTACATGGGCATCCTACCGCTGGCGCTCGGCCTGGCCGCGCTGCGATTCCGCCGCGGCCCGCTGCGCCGCCGGTGGCTCTCCTGGCTGGCCTTGCTCAGCGCGGTGGCCGCCTTCGGCTACTACGGCTTCGGCTGGCTCCTGGCCGAGTTCGGCATCGACTCGGGCCTGGGCGGGCCGTTCGGAGGACTCTATTGGCTAATGACCCTCCTGCTGCCCGGCTACATCCGCTTCCGCTACCCCGCGAAACTCATGGTCGTCACGGCGCTGGCCCTCAGTGTGCTGGCCGCGGGGGAATGGGACCGGGTGTTTGCCGGGCATGGCCGCAGAGCACGCCGGTTGCTGTTCCACCTCGGGTGGCTCAGCGGGGTGGGCCTGCTCGGCGCCGTGGCCGCCCGCCCGTTCTGGAGCGGCTGGATGGCCGCCGCGCCGGCCGACCCCCTGTTCGGCCCGCTCGACGCCGCCGGCGCATGGCGCGACCTAGCCTCCGGGCTGGCGCAGACGGCCGCCGGATGCGCGGCGTTCGGCGGGCTGCTCTGGGCGGGTGCGAAGGCGCGAACGGGGAAGACCGGAGGGCTCCTCGCGGCCGCCGCCCCGCACGCGGCGCTGCTGCTGCTGGCCGCCGACTTGGGATGGTCGAACGCGTGGATGGTGGCGACGGTACCCAACGCCGTGGCCGCACGGCAGTCGCGGTTCGGCCGTCACATCGTCCAGGCGACGGCCGAAGGGCGGCGCGCCGGCGAGGCGGCGGGGCCGCGCGTTTGGCGGCACCCGATTTGGACGCCCCCCGCCTGGCGCCAAAGCGGTTCGGCCGACCGGCTTGCCGAGTCGATGCGATTCGACCGCGACACCCTGTGGCCGAACTATAACTTCGCCATGCGCGTCCCGGTGGTGGAGGTGCACGGCACCATGATGCTGCGCGACTATGCGGATTTCCTCGCCCGGCGCCGTACTACCGAAGCCGAGCGGCGGGCGACGGTGTTCGACCTCGCCGCGTACGCCGTGCGGCCTCCCGGCCGGCCCATGCCCGGCCATTGGCAGCGCGCCGACCGCCTTCCCAACGCCGTCTTGTGGCGCAATCGCCGTCCGTTGCCCCGAGCGTGGATCGCCGGTCCGGACGCGGCCGACCGGCCGCGGAACTTCGAGGGCGAGTCGTGCCGGGTTGTGTATTTCGATCCGCAACGGGTGGAGGTGGAGGCCACCTTGGTTAAGCCCGGGCTAGTCGTCCTGGCCGAGCAGTTCTATCCCGGATGGCGCCTTCAGGTGAGCGCCGCGGGCGAACCGGGGCGCGCGGCGCCGATCCGCCGCGCGGCCGGCGTGATGCGCGGCGCCGACCTGCCCGCCGGCCGGCATCGGCTGGAGTTCGTGTTCCGGCCGCGGATCGTTTACGTCGGCGCTGCGGTGAGCGCCGCCGGCTGGCTCGCGCTGGGAGGATGGGTTGGGCTTGGGTTTAGGACAGCGTGCGGTACTTCGACCTGACACTCGATTCGTTGCTCACGAAGGTGATCCTTCCCGAGTGAGACCGACCGATATTGATTGGTGCGTTGCAGGATAAATTGGGGATAGGGTCCACCGCAAATCGGCTTGCCGATTACCTGTGATGCCGCGGCGAGGCAGCGTCCGGGTCGCCGACAGCTCCTTCACCAATACTTGGCCTTTTCCGAAATCACCCAATGAAAAAGAGACTACGCAAGAAGAAGCATCGAGGTGAATTCGCGGAGTGGGGACGACAACTCGTCGCCACCCGCAATACCAAGGAAGATGCCAACGCCTTTCAGGACGCCTTCATCCTCGAAGCAATCGAAGCAAACGGGTGTTACTGTGGCGGCTGCTTATCCGACGACAAGGTCGACGTGATTGTCGAGCTTGGCAGAATGTCGGACAATCCGGAGGCCAAGTTCACCAAAGTGACCGACTGGCTCGACGCGCGCCCCGACGTTGCGGGTTGGCGTGCGGGTGAGCTGTTTGACACTTGGCATGGCGATTACCAGGACATAGACGACGGGAGCGAACAAATATGAGTCCTCGCCCGCCCGTTCGAGCCGATGGAGCAGCCTATTCGAGGGGAAGCGATGTCAGCGCGGTTTGCCAGCCGTCGTTTGTCTCGCTTAACGACGCAACCGTCACCCGGACTCGACTTTTGTCGGGCAACGCGAGGGGCGTGTCGAGTTCCAACGATCCGCCGATCACCGTTGCGGTCAGGTCGGTTTTCATAGTTGACCCGCATGCAGTTTTCTCCGGTATACCGCGCAGTGCTACGGTTGCCTACGCGCGTTTCGCCCCCCACAGTAGGACCATTCCTTTCGGCGGCGGTGCGATTGCGGGCCGTTGGAACTTTTTGGGGCTCAGCCACTTGGCCGCGGCTTCGTGCCATAGCAGGCGGCGGGTCGAGGACGACGGCGACGGAGTTCCCCACGGCCTAGCAGACGCGCTTTCACCGACAGGTTTTCCACGCCGGCGCCCCATTCCCGTAACGCCTCCCACGACGTAACCCACGGGGGACGAAGCAATACCTCCGGAAGAGGAGCCAAAGGGAGATCGTTGCGGTCATCTTCAACGAACGAACAGGCGCGGTATAATGAACGAGGTGCGTTGAAACAGGAGGCTATTATGGGTCACGTTATCGTCACGCCCGAATGGAAGTCGCTGCTCTCCGACTTGAGCGACCCAATCGTCATTCTTGATGAATCGGGCAAGAGACTCGGTGTCTTTTCGCCCGCGGCAAGCCATTCGCTCTACGAAAGTGTCGATTCACCGGCTTCGGATGACGAACTTCACGAGCGGCTGCGCGATCCGGCCCCGCCGCCGGAAGACGGCTGGGTCGATGAGCCGGACGCCGAGTGGGACAGCCAGCCGATTTCATCCGAGCAGTCCGGGGAACTGACCTTCGTCGATATCGACGAGTTCCTGGCGACCTTCTGAGCAGCCCTCTGATTTTGCCCCCTCGGCAAGTCGGCCCGTGGAAAGTACGTTTGTGCGGGCCAGCGCCTCCCCATGCGGATTATGCCGTATAGCCTGCTTGTGGCGTCTCTTGCCGCCAACTTCGTCGCGAAAGCTCCCGAACGGGCGAGGGAGCAGGCGGGAAGGGACGGGCACGCCCGCACCTTCCCGCCTGCTCCCCCTTGACCTGCCAGTTTCTCCTGACTATCCTTGAGTTCTGTGAGAAGAATCATTTTTCCTATCTGTCATTGGCCAACCGACAGAGTAAACTCAACCGTTAGCTGGCCCGTCCGGCGCGAAAGGACGCGCCGGGGACGTTCCGGCAAGAGATCAGTTAGTCGCCGTGAACGGTTGCCAAAGGAGAAAGACAAATGAAGATGAAAAGATTCGGTATGGTTACGACGTGGCTGCTCGCTGTATTTTTGTATGTGACCGCCACGGGCCTCGGTGGAAATCCAACTGGAGAAAGTGTTGGGCTTCGCTTGGAAGTGCTGGATGCACTCCGGGGCGCCGGGCCGGAGGCGCTGGAGAAATTGGCCGATGATCAGGAGGCTCTGGAGATCCTGTCGGCGATCGTGCTGGATGAGAGCATAGATGTATCACACCGGATTCTGGCCTTTCAGGTGCATCCTGAACCGGACGAGGAGATGATGAAGGCGAGGCCTCTGCCGGCTTTCCCAGGTGCCGAGGGTGCGGGGAAATATTCTCGCGGCGGGCGCGGCGGTGACGTATATGTGGTGGAAAACACAGAATCAGAGGGGCCGGGCAGTCTCCGTTACGGCATTGAAACCGCCGATGGACCGCGCAATATCGTTTTCAATACGCAGGGAACGATCGGTGGCAGTTTGGATTTTAAGGGGGCGAGCCGTATTACGATTGCCGGCCAGACCGCCCCGGGCGATGGGATCACTCTCAGGCAGAGAGTGAACGTGGCTAGGTCCGAAGACATCATAATACAGCACCTTCGCTTTTCCTCTTCGGGCGACCCTTTGCGCACTGACGGTTCCAGCCGGGTTATGCTGAGCCACCTGTCCGTTCGGTGGGGTTCACGCAACAATTGGGTCGTTCGGCCCAACGGGCCCCTGACGCTGCAGTACTCGATCAACGCCGAGCCTACGAACCGCCGACTGGGCGGGTGGTTCGGGCAGATGCGCGGGCGCGAGGGTTACTTCACGCACACGATCCGCAAAAACCTCGGCATCCACCAGGGCGGGCGGATCAATATGTTCCAGAGCGGCGCCTATGAGTTCATGAACAACATTACCTTCAACGCTACGCCCCGCCGTGCCCGTCTCGGGCCCTACTATATTATGTCGCGGCCCTGGCACGGCGGTCAGCTTGTCGAGGCCAACGTTATCGGTAATGTGATGATAGACGGGCGGAGGCCGCCGGCTTACACCTTCGGTTTTGGCCGTAATTCACGTGTTTTCATCGACGGGAACATGCGCGATCGCAGTCCCGGGTCGCCGTTCTCGCCCGAGCCGGCCGATGGAGATATTATAGACGGCGCCCCGCGAAGCGGGCCGCGCGGAGATGAATTCGAGCTTCTCGACCAGCTTTCAGACCTGGACCTGCGCACGGCCCGGGGATTTGCTCTCGAGGAACAACGGACCAGTCCTGTCGATGCCCGCCGCGCATACATTGACGTGCTTTCCCGCAGCGGTGCTTCGGCTTTTCGGGACGTACACGACCATCGGTACGTGCGTGATGTTATGAACAAGAACACCCGGGGCCTGCCGAGGTCCCTCTCCGACATACCGGGCGAGCCTTTTCCCGATCCGGACCCGGACTCCTTCGAGCCATGGGTCAGCACGGCCGGTGACGGCATTCCCGACGAGTGGAAACGGGAACGCGGCCTTGATCCTGAGACGGAGTATCATCAGGAATATACGGATGAGGGTTACACGTATCTGGAGAAATACCTGCATTCCCTTGCACCTCACAGTTTTCCCCCTGATTCCTCTGAAACCGAGGAGATTCAGGTCGGTTCGTCCTATGGCGAGGGCGGGGCGGCGGAAGTGATTCTTGAAGATGCGGTGCACTACGGCCTGCTGCGGTTTGACCTCTCGCAGGTGGAGCCGGGTATGCTCAACGACGCTTCTCTTAGGATGAACTTTGGCGATATCGAGGAGCCGTCCGGCATCAGGGTATACGGTCTGGACCATGATCGGGCCGGGCAGCGGTGGGATAGCGGCACAATAGGGCCTCAAGATGCGCCGGCGATGCTGGTTGAGGACGGCGAGGTATCCCTGAACCGAAACGACCTGATACTGCTGGGGGATATTGAGCCGGACGGGGGATCGGGCGGTTCCGAAGTCACCTTCGATAACCCCAACCTTGCCGTGTTTTTGAACCTGGCGGTATATGCCGAAGGACAGCCCGACTCCCATCTGGTGACGCTCCTGTTAAAGCCCTCACACCCGGATGAAACGGGACTTGGAATTGACCGGGAGACGGAGCCGCGCCTGATCCTGGAGGCTGTGCCTGCGAGGGAAGAGGAGGAGTAGGCACTTAAAAGCCAACACTAACCAACAAATTGCTGGTGTTTGGAACGCCTTTTCCGCACTTCTCGATGTCAATTTGTCCGAATTATAAACCATTGCCAGGACACGCCTTACGTCATTCGTGCTGCTGCGGTGCTAGCATGGTGCCGACGTCGCTTTGGCTCGCCTTCCACCCAAGAGCGACTGGGAGGCAGCCATTTCCGCCCATCATGTGCGACTGGTACTGCCCGCTGAGCGTCATCTCGTTATTGCGGATTGGTGTCAAGACGGGATTCGGCATTCGGAGCGAGAAACACGGCGATTTCCGCAAGAACAACGACTATGGCCACTTGGTGAGAAGTCAGTGCTGGCATCCAAGAGAAATTCGAAGAAAACCAAAGCGAGAAGTGCGGAAAGAAGGATAACAGTCTCTTGGCATTCATGGTGTTTCTCCCTGGTTGAAAGGCGGATTCTTGGGCAGGTACGCCGGCGGGAGTCCCCGGGCCGAGTACTCGTCGAGGATGCGTTTCAGAAGCGGCGGCAGTTGCTTCTCGCCACGCGCCGGCGCGGACTTCGGCGGTTCCGGACCGTCCTGGCCGGCAGGTGGCTTCTCCCCGGTCGTCCCCTGGGCGTCGCGCGGAAAGAGCCATCGCCGGCCGTCGGCGTTGGCCCGACGATCCAGCGGATACAGGGGCGAGAGCATGGTTCCGCTGCGCGGGTCGACCAGATCGACGCGGCGGAGGTCCCAGCGGGCGTACCGCACCGAGACCTTGCGGAAGTGGCGATACCGCCCGGGGATCTCGAACCGCACGCCGTCCAGGGAGATCGTGCCGTCGCTTTGACGCTGCGTCCTGGAGACCTCCCTGCGAAAGGCGTCGCGCAGGCCGTCCGAGGAAGGACTGGACCGCAGCACGTCGCGGGCCTGAGCGAAACGCTCGACCGGCGAACAGCCGATCTTGCGGTGCGGCCGGCGGTTGTACTCGATTTCCAGCCACGCCTGGGTGGCTTCGTTGAGGAACTCCAGCGTCATTTCCGGCACGCCGTCGAGCATCTCCATCAGGCGTCCTTCGAGGGTCGCCCAGAAGCACTCCTGCTTGCCGTTTTGGTAGGGAGAATAGGGGAGCGTCTTCTCATGCACGATCCCCAGTCGCTGGAGCCCTTCGGTGAACTCCTCGGCGAACGAAAGCGTCCACGGGCCAATCTCCCCGTGACGCTTGCCTTAGAAGAACGTTCCGTACGTCCAGCCGGTCAGCGTGCTCATGCAAACGACCAGGGCGATGAATACGGCCGTCTTCCGCGTGCCCAGCACGGAGCGGATGACCAGCATGTTCGGCAGCGAGAGGGCCGGGCCGGCCAGCAGCAAGGCGAGCGCGGGCCCGTGGCCCATGCCGTTGTCGATGAGGCCTTGCAGGATGGGCACTTCGGTGAGTGTGGCGAAGTACATGAACGCGCCGGCGACCGAGGCGAACAGGTTCGCCCCGAACGAGTTGCCGCCCACCAGCGACGCGACCCACTGGCTGGGAATCATGCCTTCTTCGCCCGGCCGACCGAGTAGGAAGCCGGCCACGATGACGCCCATGAACAACAGCGGTGTAATCTGCTTGGCGAACCCCCACGATTGGTCGAACCACTCGCTCACTGCCTCCGGCCGGCGGCCGAAGCCCAGCACGATCGCCAACCCGATCGTCGCCGCGGTAAACGGCAGCATGGCGCCGTAGGGGAGCCCGTGCTCATGGCCGGGCAGCACGTGGCCGAACTGCGGCACGAGCCAGCCGGTCGTCAGCGCCCAGGTGGCCGCCGTGGCCAGGGCTACCAGCGCCATCTTCCACCAGCGAACGCCGAACCACGCCACCAGAATCGCCGCCAGGGCCACGGCAAACAGCGAGGTCAGCAGCCACTTGCTCGACCAGATCGTGTACCACAGCCCCTCGGTCGCGTCGGGCCGGCCCCAGTTGGCGAACACCAAAATGCCGACCATGGCGGCGAAATAGGTGGCCGTTTTCCACAGCGGCCGGTCCTGCTCGCTTTCGGGCATCGCGACGGCTTGAGCCGCCTTGTCGGTCTCTTCCCGGCGGTAGATGAAGTGCATCGCCAGGCCGATAATGATGCTGAAGACGATCGCGCCCATCGCCCGCGCCGCGCCCAGCGACGGCCCGAGCACGGCGGCGGTGAGCACGATGGCCAGTATATTGATGGCCGGGCCGGAGTAGAGGAAGGCCACCGCCGGCCCCAATCCGGCGCCCATCCGCCAAATGCCGGCGAACAGCGGCAGAATGGTGCAGGAACAGACGGCCAGGATCGATCCGCTCACCGAGGCGACGCCGTAGGCCAGCGGCTTGGGCGCGGCGGGGCCGAGGTATTTCATCACGGCGTTCTGGCTGACGAACACGGCAATGGCCCCGGCGATGAAGAAGGCCGGGATCAGGCACAGCAGCACGTGCTCCTGGGCGTACCAGCGTGTCAGGGCCAGGGCCTCGTAGATCGATTGGTCGAATCGTTGCCACCCCAGAGGGAGGGAGAAAGCGATCAGGAAGGCCGCCAGCCCCAGCGCCAGTTTCTTCCATTCGCGCTGCAAGAGCG
>PWXP01000078.1 GCA_003561895.1 Planctomycetaceae bacterium
ATCCAGATTTTCTAATCTTAATCGATTGCTAGCAGAGGTGCAAGGTCATTTGCGACACCCTGTATCACACCACCCATAGTGACTGATAGCAAAAGTGCAAGGTCATCTAAGACGGGCTGTAAGGCCCAAGTCCTCCTACTAAGATGGTGCCCGACAGCGTCCCACCCAGAGGGGTTGCGTGGGATAGTCTTCCAGCGTTGGCCCGGCCTACCCGAGGGTTGTCGGCGTCCTGAGCAATGAACGTGACGACTGCGGCGTTGCGCGGGGCATCTCCTGGCAGGTAACCGTGAACGGTTACCCTGGCAGGACCGGGGGCTTTTTGTCCGGGCGAGCGAATTGGTATGAGCGGACCACCCCTCGCGTCATGTTTCCAGTCCTGTTCCGCCTCCCAAAGGGAGAACTCGTCTGCGGTTGCGGGAAGCCGGTCACGTCTTCGGCGCGCGGAGGGCCATCGCCAGCGCGGCGGCGCCGAGGCAGGCGATGCCGGCGACGATGAAGGGCGTGGCCCAGGCGCTCGGGTCGATCTGGCCGCCCGCCGCCTCCGCGGCGGCCTTCGCCACGTCGCCAAAGTAGCCGCCGAGCACCGGGCCGACGATCCCGCCAAAGCCGTACGAGGTGAACACCCAGCCGTAGTTCGTGCCCACTTGTTTGTTGCCGAAGCAATCGGCGGTGGCGGCGGGAAAGAGGGCGAAGTTGCCGCCGAAGTTGAAGCCGATGATTGCCGAGCCGAGGTAGAGCGTCCACGGGTGGAAGCCCATCTGGTAGAACAGGAGCATGACAACGCCTTGTGTGAGGAACATGATGAACAAGCTCACCTTGCGGCCAAGTTTGTCGGAGATCATGCCCCACCCGATCCGCCCCAGGCCGTTGGCCAACGAGTAGAACACGGCCATGGCGGTGCCCGCGTGAGCGGCGGCGAGGGTCGCATCGAGTCCGGTGCTGTGCAAGGCGTCGATCCCGAAAAGCCGGATGCAGCCGATCACCATCAGCCCGGCCATGGCACCGGCGGCGAACATGCACCACAGCATGTAGAACTGCGGCGTGCGGAGCATCTCGGAACTGCCCAGGTCGATGGTTCCACCGGCCACGTTTCCGGGCGAAGGCGCCGGCGGTTGCCATCCTTCGGGTTTCCATCCGGCGGGCGGGTTGACCATCCACACCGACCCGACCAGGACGATGGCGGCGAACGCGATGCCGTACACCAGAAAGACGTTGGCGAGGCCCAGGGTTCGGATCAAGTGTCCCCACGGGCCGGCGAGCTGGATCCAAAGCAGGGCCCCGAAGCCGAAGCCGGCCACGGCCAGCCCGGTGAGCATCCCCTTTCTGTCGGGAAACCATTTTACTCCCACGGCGATGGGCACGACATAACCCAGCCCGATGCCGGAACCGCCGATCAGACCGATGCAGATCAGGTGCCCGACAAAACTCGTACCCACGAAACTTGCGGCCACGTAGCCGAGGCCCAAGACGACGCCGCCGGCGATGGCGACGTTGCGTGGCGGAAACTTCGCTTGCATGCGGCCTGCGATAATCATGACGATGGCGAACGAGGCCAGCCCGACGCCGAAGATCCACTGCGTTTGCGCGCGGGTGAAGTTGTAAGGATCGGTTTCGAGGGCGTCGGTAAACACGCTCCAGGCATAGATCGCGCCCAGGCAAAGCTGGATCAAGATGGCCCCTACAACAACCAACCACCGGTTCATCAATCGTCCGTCCGTCATGAAAACATTTTTCCTTTCTAGTTTTCCTTTCTAGTAGTAAATGGGTCTCAGATGGCCGTTTCCGAGAGGGCGGCCCCTGCCCTTCCCCCCAAGTGGGGCCAACGAAAAGATGCGATTGTACCACGGTTAGCCGAACATTGCCAGGGGGCAAAGTAGCAGATACGCCCCGCCGTGCCTGCTACTTCGGCTGGTGCAGGAAGGAGTCCCAGTAGGCGCGGTCGGTAGCATATACGTCAATCGGGTCGTCGGGGCCGAGGTCCTTCGGTAGGAAGCCGAACCGTTGCATCTCGCGGATGTAGTGCTCGTTGGGGCGGAAGCCGGGCATGCAGAACCGCTTCCCCTCCATGAGCCGCCGGTGGGCGTCCTCGATGGCAGCGAGCATCCGCTGGTACAGTGGGTCGTCGGTGGAGGTGAACACGACTTCCTTGCAGGCCCCCATGCCGCCCGCCTCCTTCGCCAGCGGAGCGCGCAGCACGCGCGACTTCTCCGGCCGGTCGAGGTTCACCACCGTCTGCCAGCCGTGGCTGTTGCCCCCGCGGAACTGCAGCCGCTGCCGCTGCTGCCCCCGGGGCGTGAACTCCCGCATGTGGCAGCCGCCGCACCGGTTGTTCATCTCGCCGACGGGCAGGTGGGCGGGGTGGAAGCCGGAACCCAGCGCGGCGCAGGTGCCCGGGTAGGTGGCGCTGGTCTCGATCCACAGCCGGATGAGCTTCCGCTCCTCGTCGGAAACTTGCACGTCGTGGTGGCTCCCGTCGATTAGTTCCATCAGCCGGCTGACCGCGCTGCCGTGGCTGTAGGGGGGATAATTGCTCTGGGGGCGGTTGCGTCCGTCGCTTACCAGGTTCCGGTTGCGGATTTCCCAGTAGCTCATCGAATAGCGGGGGGTCCGGTCGCCGGTGAAATCGGCCCCGCCTTCGAGCCGTTCGGCGTTGTGGCACTCGACGCGGTGCCGGTCGAGGATCGGCTGTCGGCGTTGATCTCGTACAGGTGGAACACGTGGGTGCCGCCGGGGCGGTACGAGAAGAGGATTTTCTCGCCGTCGTAATGGACCTGGGGGTCGCGAATGCCGCCTTGGGGGGTCGTCCAAGAGCACGGTCAATTCGCCGGTGCGGAGGTTCAAGCGGCACAGCCGCCCGCCCTCGCCGTAGCCCCACAACTCGCCGTCCGGGCTGTGAAACCGGGCCCGGCGGGAGGGATGTCCCAAGGGGCCAGGGGGCAAATTCAAAACGATTATAGCCGGCTTTTCCCTGCCGAACAACCCACACAAATACCGGTAAACTTTCGCTTGCTTGTCGCCCCCCCTACATCGTCACGGATAAACCGGGCTACTCGGCCAGCACGCTGTCGAGCCAACCGGCCAGCGCGTTCGCGTCGATCGGCCCCTCGGGTAATTGCTCGACGGCGGCGGCAAGGCGGCCGGGATCGGGGCGGGCCTTGCTCAAGGCGTCGATCCTGGTCAGCAGGGCCGGCGGGGCCGGCGCCGCGAAGTTGCCCGCGCGCACGGCGGCCGGGCCGCGGATGCCCTCGCTCTGCTGCCGGGCGAACGCCGCGTTGCGCTCGGCGCGCACATTGCGCAGCCGGCCCGTGAAGCTCAGGTCGAACTGCCCGTTGCCGGCTGCCGTGTTCGCCGTGACGTCGATGTTGTGCAGCAGGTCCCGCCCGCCGTAGTCGTATATGCGGATGCCCCCGCGCGGATTACCCAAAACCAAGTTGCCGCGGACCTGGGCGGGGCCGCCGCCGACGAGGATGGCCGCACTGTTGCGGCTGGCTGTGACGACGTTCCCCTCGACCAGGTTGCCCAGTTCGGGGTTGTCATCGGCGGCCCCGTACACCATGATTCCCGGCCCTCGCGCGTGCTCGATCCAGTTGCCGCGGATGACGCTGCCGGTGACGTTCAGTTTCAACTGGATTCCATAGCCTGTCCCGGCTTCGATCTGCCGCTCGTCGATGACGTTCCCCTCGAAGCGGAAGTCGGTCACCTTCAGGCCGCCGTCGTGGCGGCCGATATAGACGGGGTTGCGGCGGCCGCCCGTAAAGAGGCACCCGGTGACGTGCAGGGCGTG
>PWXP01000517.1 GCA_003561895.1 Planctomycetaceae bacterium
CCGGTGCGGGCCGGCAGCCGCTCCCAGGCTGCCATCCGGGCCTGGCTCGGGCGTCCACGCGCCGGTCGCCCCCAGCATGGCCCACTCGCGCGGAAGGTACACGCACAGGTAGGTCTTCTGCGAGGCCGGCTCGTGCGGAAACGCCGGCAGTACAATCCGGGCGCCGGCGCCGGCCACCCGGTCGGGCATGGCGTAACGCAGTTCGAGCACGAACTCGCTTTCAGCCTCCACGTCGATTAGCGGCAGGAAGTACGTCCCCTCGGCCCCCTGTTCCAGCGGCACGGGCCGGCCGTTGATCCGGAGCGGCTGCGCGTCGAACTGGACAGCCTCGGGCAGCCTCACTTCGAGCCGCTGGCGGGCGCTTCGCATCCGGTACAGCGCCTGGACGGCAAGCTCGTTGCTGCGGGCCGCCACCGCCCGCACCAGCGAACGTTCGATGCTCGTCCGTTTCAGTTCCTCGAGCTGATACCGCGTTGCGGCCACGGTAAGCTGCCAGTCGTTCTGGAACTCCAGCGCCCGGGCGGCGCCGGGCATCGGGAGGATGAGGTCCTGCTGCGGGTCGATGCCGCGCAGGCCGGCCGGTTCGCCCGTCGGGGTCACGTCGATCGTTTCGACCTTCGCCAGCACAATCTGCCCCCACGCCCGGTGCACGTCCTGGGGAACGAGGCGCGGGATTTCGATTTCGGCGGGCCGGCCCACCTCGAGCGTTCCGAGTTCATCCTCCCACACGAGTTCGATCCGCCCCTCGCCCAACAGTTCGGCCTCGCCGGAGATTTGCCACGCGACGTACCCTTCGGCAAGGTCACCGGGCGGTGGCTCGATGGCCGTCTCGCGGAAGCCGGCCGTTTCGATCCGCAGGTCGGCGGCCAGGTCGGCCGGCACGTCGAGCCGCAGCGACTTCACGCTGCTGTAACGCACGTCGTACAGGAGCGTCGCCCGGTACTTCACCACCCCCTCCTCGATGTGGGCGACGAGCAACTGGCGCACCGTCACCTGCGGCCGGCGACGCTCGGCGGCCAACTCCAGGGAAGCCGGCTCGTCAGTGAAGGCGAAGGCCAGCACGGCGGCCGTGGCGCCGGTGTCGTCCCGACCGGTTGACATGCCTTGCAGGGCCTCGGCCAGCCCGATTTCCCGCAGGCCCGCTCGCTCGGCAGGCAGCACCCGGAGGCTTTCCGGGGCGAAGACGATCAGCCGGCCCACGCTCCGCTCGATTCCCTCCGGGCTGGGCCGGGGGATGGGCAGCAGGATTTCGGCCGCCTTGCCCGTGGGAGAGAGCAGGTCGGGCTCGCTCAGGTCGCGTTCGAGGCGGACGGCCAGCCCGACCGGGCCCCGGGCCTTCTTCGCCAGGTTCACCACGAGCCTGGGCGCGTCGCCCGGCTCGACCAGGTGACTGTCGACCACGGCCGCCTCGAACTGCTGGAATTGCCGGCCGGTTACCCGCGTGACGCGGAAGCCGGCGGGAATGTCCACGTCGAATCGGAACACGCCGGCCCGCTCGATGGTGTACGCGATGGTCGCTTCGACGACCAGGCGTTCCGGCAGCACGGTGGCCTCGACCAGTGTATCGGCCGAGATGCGGGGCTCGAGCTTCTCGACCGCCAGCGTGAGTTCAAAGGGCACCGCGGCGTAGCGGAAGGCGAACGTCCATGCACCGCCGCGAATCGCCTGCGGCAGGTCCGAAGGATCGACCTGAAGCAAACCGGCCGTTGCGGTCGCCTCGGCCCGGAACCCTTCGGCCACGGCTACGACCACGATCCCCTGCTGCCGGCCCACGTTCAACGCCCGAACGGACGGGACGGCGATTTCGGCTTGGCCTTCGTCCTCGATGAACTGCTCCAACTCGACGGTCACCTGCTGCGAGTCCTTGGCCGGCTCGAACAGGTCGACCACGATGCGTTGCGGGCCGCCCGCTTCCGGCTGCTCGATGGACCACTGGCGCACGTTGGCGTCGAACACGTTGACCACCTTCTGGTCGGCCGGCGCCTCGATTTCGAGCCGGGCCAGTTCCGCGCGGCGGATCGAGTAGTTCATCTGCACCCGGTTGCGCGTGGTGCCCTCGGTAATCCACACCTGCTGCCGGGCTTCGACGCTGGCCAGGGCCTCCAGCCCCGTCGCGCCCTCGGCCTGCGGCGTCCAGTCGATGCGCACCACCGGCGCCGCGCCGACGAAGGCCAGCACGACCGTTTGATCCGCCGGGGCGTCGGCGTCGGGTTCCTCGGCCTCGGGCTCGGCCGGCACTTCGGTGGCGGCGATGAGCGGGTGGATATCGACCTTCACGCCCGGCTCGGGGATGCGCACCTCCCACCGACTGACCGGCGCCCGCGGCGACTGGAACGAAACGCTGTTGCGGCCCGGCGACTTGGCGATCGCCCGGGCGTACTCCAACTGCAACTCGACCTGCGCCGCCTCCTCGCCATTGTGCTCCACGAGCAGCCGGTACCCTTCGGCCGGCCCGCCCAGGATGCGGGCCGGGGCGCCGTCAATGGTCGCGCTGGTGATGGCGGCGTCGGCCAGCCGCAGCGGCACCTCGGTCCAGCCGTCGGCCAGCACGTCGATGGCCAGCCGGGCGCGAACCCGCACCACGTCCCTTTCGACGGTAGCCACGTTGTCGATTTCCGCAATGATCGCGGCCACGGGCGGCTTCGGAGTGACCACGGCGGCGTCCTTTTCGCGGGCCGCCCGCCAAAGCTCCTGGAACTGCTCGTAGGGCAGGAACACCCCCCGGCCGTGCTCCTCGAACACGCCCCGGAGCTTCTCGTAGGGGATGTAGATGCTCTGTTCCCGGAGTGTGTCAGCCTCGGCCGCCTCGGTAGCCGGTGCGTCGGCCGCCGGCATGTCCCCCGCTTCGGGCTGCTGAGCACGGGCCGCCATCGGCCCCAAGAACCCCGCGGCCAGGACCGCGAGCACCACCACGGAACACGTGCGACTGGAGACGCTCATTGCAAAGGTTCCTTATTCCAGAGAGAACGCAGGCTGGAGTGCCGCCCACGGGCACACCCCAATCGGGTGGCAATCAGCCTGGGACACAGAACAGAACTCACTCTATCTATATACCTTGCAGGCAGCCGCTGGAAGGGGCGGCTCGGCGTCGTGCGATTGTCCGGGTTTGGAGCCCCGTACGGAAGCGTTCCGCCGCCCGGAAGCCGCTCGCGGCCTCTTCCTTTGACGAACCAACAACCGGAATAGTTCCCAGCCCCTTGCCGGGCAGGCCGGTACTTGCCGTCGAGGCAGACGTGACAGACAATGGTGCCTTCCCGGGTGGAGTTGTCATGCCGATTCCTGACGCGGAACTCGCGATTGCCAGTCGTGATAAGGTTGGCGGAACACGGCAACGGCTGCGCAACGATCCACCCTCTTTGTCACCGCGCGTCCGAGCCGGTACAATCGGCACGGTTGATTTGCCCCCTTCGGAGTATTTCCAACACGGATGGTGATTCAGTGACGGCTCGGCAGCAGCACCTGTTTTCCGACTTCGACGCGGTACGGTACGGCGACGGCGGGCCGCGCGATCGGCTTATTCTTCCCCGCTTGCTCGAAGCGGCCGCCAAGGACCTCCGCTTGCGCGACGAGCAGCAGGAAGCGGCCCATCAGATCCTCGTCAAATGGGCCGACCTCGAGGAAAGCGGCAGGCTTCGCCGCATGAAGGAAACCAACCTCGAGGGCGAGTTCCTGGGCGACGTCTTCTCGAAGGCCCTCGGCTATACCCTCCTCTCGGAGAACCAGCCCCAATGGAACCTCTGGCCGAAGTACCCCGTGCCGGGGGGCGAGGCCGACGCCGC
>PWXP01000568.1 GCA_003561895.1 Planctomycetaceae bacterium
GCCTTCTTAGCGTCGCCGAGTACCAGACCGTCAGCTCCCCCGACCGAGAGCAACGCAACGAGGCAAAAGAGGAAAACTGTGACGGCAGCCGGCCTGCGCAGCGGCACGCTGTACCGTCCACGCCGGCGTCGAAAAGTCGGGTGTTCCGCCATTTGGCCGGTCATACCTGCCCGCCTCCCAAGTGTACCGGGAAATGAACGGGACATCCGTGACCCGATATCCACCCTCGCACGGCCGTCCGGGAGCCTCTGCCATCTGTCGGGGAAAAGCACGCATGGTGCCCCCGCACCGGCCAACAGCATACAGTTTATTCTCTTGGCCCCGGGCGTGCAACTACCCCCAGCCGGATAGAGGCTCAGCCAGCTTGCGCTCCCCTTGTGGAGGGGGATTTACCCGCGGCGCACCCCCAATCGCTACCTATTGGAAACGGGCGGGTAACCCGACCAGAGCCAGCCCTCGATTCTACCTCGAATGAATCCACCCACTGCCAAACGGCGTCGAGGTGCCCGTGCGACCTCCCGGCCCTCGGTGAATCCATCCGCTGCCAAAGGGGCTGGAAGTGGTCGTGCGGCCGCCAGGGCCGGTGTGCGTCCATCCGTTGCCGAACGGGGTGGCGTCGGGTTCCGGCCGCGGCGGCGCCCGGTCCATCGCTACGGGCGGCGCCAAGTCCTGCCCACTGACCGCCCCGTGGCGCCGGTCCCGCAGCGGCGTGGCCTGGAGGGCGTTGTAGGTTTTCACGGCTCCTCCTGCGCGATCTCGCATTCGAGCGTAACCGGTTTCCCGGCGCGGATGGCGTTCATGCCCGGCGACTGGCTGCCGCCGGCGAAATGCAGCCACTCGTCCATCTGCAGGCAGACACGGTCGCGGCCGGGGTGGAACCGCAGGAGCACCTGGTCGGGGTGGTTGCCGGTCGGGGGTTGCACGGTTATTCGCACGGTTATTCGCATGGTTGCTCCCGGGGGTTGGTGGTGGTGGCGGCGGCGAGTCCGGTGACCCACGACAGCAGCCTGCGATGTTTGTCCAGTGCCTCGTCCCGCTCACTGGCGACTGCGGCCAGCAGGCGCTTGAGACGGCCGATCTGCCGCCGCAGGTCCTCGATCTTCCGCTGCTGCCGTTCGATGATTTGCTGGTTGGTCATGGGGTCTCCTGGCTTCGTGAAGTTTTCCTGCCTCTATAAAGTTTTTGTTGTCTTCCCGCTCACGTGCCGTTAATCGACGGCCCATTACCACTCGCCCCCGCCGAACCTGCCTCCGTGATACTCCCGGTCATGTTCGGCTGCGGGGTCAATCGCGCAGAACTTCGCCGGTCGCTCATCTCCCGCGCAGTCGGCGCACACGTACAGCGGGGGCACAATGCCGAACAGCCCCGGGTCGTTTCGGTCGATTGCGTTGGCGATCATCTCGCCGCACTGGTAGCATGGTTGGCGGTTCATGATACGGCTACCTGCGTCATGCCGCCGGTTCTCGCATCTTTTGACTCAGCCGCGCCGCGTCCGCCCAGGTGAAGCTCAGCTCCGGATTCGAAGCGTAGCGGCCCAGCGCCCGCAGCGTCTCGGCGCGGCTCTCGTCGTCGTACAGGAATACGTATCGTTCCGTGCCTTTGACCAGCGCGACGACGTTCACGTCGTCGGGCAACTCGACCGGCAGGGCCATTGCCGGCGCCTGGCGCATCGACCGGCAGACCAGCCAGCACGCGACGACGTGGGCGAGAACGAGTATGCCGATGCAGGCAATCAAGGTCATGGCGTCCCTCCGTGTGCTTCGTGTGCTTCGTGGTTCAGTCCCAGCCGCCGGGCGACGGTCTCGGGCACGTTGCCCCCCCACTCGCGCGGCCCCCACGCCTCCGGCACGCGCAGCGTTCCGGGCCGGTCCCAGTTGATCCGCTCGGTGGCTGTTACAAGCTGGCCGTAGCCGTGCCGGTTGTAGGCCGACAGGTAGCCGCCGTCGATCAGCCGGACCGACAGCAGCCGCTTCTGCCGCGCGAGGAAGCTGTTGTGGTGCCCGGCGCACAGGTGCACCCGGCGGCCGTAGACGGCGAACTGCCTGCCGTCCAGTGCGAAATGCCCGGCCAGCACGGGCTTGAGTATCCAACGGCATCGGTGCGGACAGCGACCGTTCGTCTTCCGCGCGATCGCCTCGCATTGCGTGCTGAAGTCGCGCTCGCTGCTGTTGCCGCAGTGCACCTTCATGATCGGTTCGTTCATGATTTCGCCTCCGTTGGATAAGACCCCCGGCCGGCTCTCGAATCGGCCGGGGGCGGCCCTGAGCACGACGAGTGCGCAGGCCCCGTCGTTCAAAAACGCCGGGGGCCGCCGGGAGAACGCGGCGGCACCCCGGCCCGACGTTTCCCGCGCGCCCATCGCGCGGGCGTACAGGTTGTGGGCTACCCGATCACCCGCAGCGTCGGCGGCGGGGTCGGGCGGGGAAGAAGATGTACCGCGCCGCCGGTGAAGGTCGGGTCGCAGTACGATTTCCTGAAGACGGCTTCCGATACGCCAAGGTGTCTGGTGCCGGAGCCGCCGTGCTGATCGATCAGTGAGCCGGTCGTGCGGCGTACCCGGTGGAACAGGTTGCAGTGTCCGCCGGGGTACCGTACCTTGGCCGCCCTGACGATCTTGCGGAACCGCGGCCAGATCGTATGCTTGTGGTACGGCCACGGCCACAGCTTGGGGCGTGCCGAATCGTAGTGCCTCGACACGACCTCCCGGGTATCGTCGGCCAGTTTGAACACCTTGTCGGCCCAGGTCTTTTCGCTGCCGGCTTGAATCAGCAGCCAGCCGTCCGCCAGGTTGCAGTCGGCCGGCGGCGTCGCCAGCAGCGCCGAGATGCGGTGCCCGGTGTCGAAGGTGGCAAGCAGCAGGCTCTCCCACCAGTCGCAGGCATGGCCGCTCGCCAGATGGTACAGGCAGCACGGCGTTTGGAGTTGATCGTCGCCGGGGAACCCTCCAGCGAGACTAGCCACCGGCAGAGCAGGTCGGGCGTCCAGTCGCGGATCGGGATACCACCGGAGAACTGGTCGAGCATCCGTACGGCAAGCGCGTACTGTTCCCGCGTGCTCGGCCGCAAGTGCGGCCGCACCACCAGGTACACGGCTTGTAGATACTCGCCACCGCTCATTATTGCTGCGCTCCAGCCCAAAGATAGCATACCAATGGGGGCGTTAACTATGCGCAGTCGAGCAACCATGCAAGCCCATCCCCGGCGCGTCATTGCGCCGGCGCTTCTCCTGGCTGGGCCCACCCGGGCGCATCGGCGCCCGTGGGCGAATGTGATCTGGTTGCACGCCGGCGGGCCGGAATCGGCTCAAAGAGGTGCGAGTTTCATTGATTGCCGAAGTATATAGGGAACTTCCTAATAGGTCAAGCCCAAGAAATGGGGCCGCCAATTCGGCCCCGGAATCTCAGTTTTCGTTGGACATCAGTTCGGCCGGTGCAACGTCGAGGGCGCGTGCCATCCGCTCGACGGTTTCGAGCGTGGCGGCGTGGCGGCCCTTTTCCAGGTCACAAAGCACCGGCTGATGCCAGCCCAGGCGGCCGGACAGTTCGGCTTGGGTCCAGCCTTTCTCTGTGCGGATTTGCCTAACCCGTTCCCCAAAATCGCGTTGTAGTTGCGCCAAGTTCATGCTCCTATTATACGATCTTTCCTAATCCTGGCAATAGAAGCTGGCTGCGGCGCTCAATCCGAAATCGCGGCCGGCGGGGGCCTTACGGCTTGCCCACACCGCAGCCAGTGGGCGATACTGGACTCGAACCAGTGACCCCTAGCTTGTCGAGCTA
>PWXP01000324.1 GCA_003561895.1 Planctomycetaceae bacterium
CGAAATCGCCCCCCTCATCGAGGTCGAGTGATGCGCCCCGGCGTAAACATTCCCGAACCCGTCCGGCCGGAGCGGACACCACCGTTGTTGGAGTTCACGCTTTAGCGTGCCGGACACCGCACACGCTGGGCTCGCACGCTAAAGCGTGAACTCCAACAGGCCGAGCCGCGAATGGATCAGGATTCGGCGAGTGTATGCGCCCCGGCCAACCAGCGTGCCGATGATTGGGGGCTCACGCCGCTTCGCCGTAAACGGCGAACTGCCGCCGAACCCGTTCGAGATCGTCGAGCGTGTCGACGCCGACGCTCTCGTGTTCGGTTTCCACCACCCCGATGGGGAAACCATGCTCGAGGGCCCGGAGTTGTTCGAGCTTCTCGGCCTTTTCCAGTTCAGTTTGCGGCAGGCTCGCGAACCGCAGCAGAAAGGCACGGCGGTAGGCGTACAAGCCCACGTGCTGCCAGTAGATCGGCGGCGGCTCGGGCGCGGGGCCGCCGTCGCGAACGTGAGGAATCGGGCTCCGCGAGAAGTACAGCGCCCGCCCCGCCGTGTCACAGACCACCTTCACGACGTTCGGATCGCCAATCCGTCCGGCGTCGCGTATCCGGTGCCGGACCGTGGCCATGGGAAGCGCCGCGTCGGCCAGCAGCGGCCGGATCGCCGCGTCGATGGTGCCCGGGTCGAGCAGCGGTTCGTCGCCCTGCACGTTCACGACGATATCGCACGGGCGCCCTCCGGCCACCTCGGCCAGCCGGTCCGTGCCGGTGGCGTGGTCGCTGCAGGTGAGCACCGCGGGCACGTCGTAGGGCCGCAGCGCGTCGACCACCCGGTGATCGTCGGTGGCAATCACGGTTTCATCGACCAGCCGGGCCTGCGAAGCACGGCGGTACACGTGCCACACCAGCGGCTTCCCGGCCACGTCGGCCAGGACCTTGCCCGGCAGACGCGTGGACCTGTAACGGGCGGGAATGACGGCTAGGACTTTGCTCACCATGAGCCGGAGGATACCCACGCGGCCGATCCGCGGCAAGACGAATTGTGGAAAATCGCGGGCAAAAATTGCGCATCTGCAACTGAGCTTGGCCCCCGCCCGAACTGTGCCGACCGGGCAGGCCCCATTTCGGTCCAGCCGGTCATTGGGATAATCCCCCGGGGGCAGTTACCTCGTTGTTCTACACAACTCGGTAACCGTTCACAGGGGGACTGTCCCCTTCGCATCGAGCGGAGAAAACAGCCCGCGCCGCCCCGTGAACGGTTACACAACTCGGGACATGGCGCGGACTTGTGTACAACAACGAGGGACGGTTACCCGGGAACGCACCGGGCCGGGGCGGGTACGAAGGGCGGGAGCCGCTGCCGTCAGCCGCCGGTCAGCCTACATCTGTTCGACCACGTCGATGCCCAGCAGAGCAAGACCTTGCCGGATGGTCCGGGCGGTCAAATCGCACAGCAGGAGTCGGCTTTGGCGGAGGGCGTCCGGCTGGGCCTTCAGCACCGGGTGCTTCTCGTAGAAGGCCGTAAAACGGCCGGCCAGTTCGAACAGGTAGGCGGTGAGTTGGTTGGGCCGATAGTCGGCCAGCACCAGGTCGAGGGCCTCGCCAAGGCGGAGCAGTTGCAGCCCCAGCGCCCGCTCCTCCGGCGTTTCCAGCCGGATCGCCGCGCCCGACGGGGCGAGGGCGGCCCGGTCGACGTTCCCCTTGCGGAAGATGCTGCGGACCCGCGCGTAGGCGTACTGCATGTACGCGCCCGTGTTGCCGTTCATCGCCAGCATCTTGTCGAAGCTGAACACGTAATCGCTGGTGCGGTTCTGGGCGAGGTCGGCGTACTTCAGCGCGCCGATGCCCACGGTTTCGGCAACGCCCCGCCGCCGGTCGGCGGAAAGCTCCGGCCCGCCCGGCTTGGCCTCGTCGTTGGCGGCCACCACCTCGCCGGCGCGGCGCACCGCCTCGTCGAGCAGGCTTTCCAGGCCCACGATGTCGCCCTCGCGGGTGCGGAACGGCCGGCCGTCCTCGCCCAGCACCGTTCCGAAACGCACGTGGGTAAGCTCCACGTCGCGGTAGCCCAGCTTCCGCGCCACGGCGAACAACTGATCGAAGTGCAGGCTCTGGCGGTGATCGACCACGTACAGGATGGCGTCCGGATGGAAGGTGTCCATGCGGTAGCGAATTGTGGCCAGGTCGGTGGTGGCGTAAAGGAACGCGCCGTCCTGCTTCTGGACGAGCATCGGCGTTTTGTGGCCCTCGAGAAACACGGCCACGGCGCCGTCGCTGCGCCGCGCCAGACCCCTGCGCACCAGTTCGTCGACGAGCCCCGCCAACCGATCCTGGTAGAAGCTTTCGCCCAGCGTGTGGTCGAACCGGACGCCCAGGCGGTCGTACATCCGGTCGATCTCGGCAAGGCAGACGGGCATGAACTCCCGCCACAGGCGGCGGTTCTCGGGATCGCCGGCGTGCAGCTTCGCCGTCTCCTCCAGGACGAACTTACCGACCTCTTCCCGCTCCTCCATCAGACCGCGCACGTGCCGGTACAGGCGGGAGAGTTCGGCCACCGGATTCTCGGCGTAGGCGGCGGCGTCGAGGAAATGCTTGTAGCCGTACAGGATCATGCCGAACTGGGTGCCCCAGTCACCCAGGTGGTTGTCGCTTTCAACCCGGTGCCCCAAGTGGCGCAGCACCCGGCACAAGGCGTCGCCGATGACCGTCGAGCGGATATGGCCCACGTGCATCGGCTTGGCTACGTTCGGCGCCGAGTAGTCGACCACGTACGTGCGGGGCTGGGGCGCCGGGGGCACGGCCAGCCGCGCGTCGCCGGCCGCCGCCTGGAGCCGCTCGGCGAGCACCGCCCCGCGCAGCCGGAGGTTGATGAAGCCCGGCCCGGCTATGGTCGGCGCCTCGCACAGGTCGTCAAGCTGGAGGCGCTGGGCGATATGCGCGGCCACTTCGCGGGGGGGGCGGCCCAACTGCTTGCCCAGCGGCATGGCCATGTTCGCCTGGTAATCGCCGAACCGGGCGTCCTGCGCCGGCCGGATCAGGTCGAGAACCTTCTCCACGTCGGCTTCGCCGACCAGTTCGGCCAGCACGGGACGGAAGCGATCCTTCAGGGTCCGGAGTATGCTCATGCGAGTGATTGGGCAGGGTGGGGAAGCCGCGGCGGGCCGTCGCGGCACGGAAAAACACCGAGGCCAATCGCGTTACTGAGCCCCGTCCGACGACGACTCCCGCTGCACGCGATTCGCCTGGGCCCAAAGCTGTTCCAACGCGTAGTATTGGCGGGTTTCGGGCTCGAACAGGTGGATGACCACGTCGCCGTAGTCGAGCAGGATCCAGCGGCTTTCGTCGTAGCCCTCAATGCCCATCCGGCGGTCGCCCAGCGCGTCCTCCAGGGCGTGGTCGATCTCCTCGCTCATCGCGTGCAACTGCCGCCGGCTGGTCCCGCTGGCAATGACGAAATAGTCGAAAACGGGCGTCAATTCCCGCATGTCGAGAATGACCACCTCCCGCCCCCGGTTCTCTTCGGCCACGCGGGCGGCGGTCAGGGCCCGGCGCAGGGCTCCCTGTTCGGAGTTGGCAGGTTGTCTTTCCGGGCGAGCGTTGCCTTGACTCACGTTGCGGCGATCCTCCTGGGTAGCGTGGGGAACAATACTGCATTGTACCGGCTTCCGAGGCCAAAGGTAGGGGGCTGGGGCCGAATTCGGGGAGACGTGGGTGCGTAGCCCCGCGGGGTAGCGAGGAGCGTAACGGTCCGACCGGGCGAGCCAAGGGCATTCTGGC
>PWXP01000385.1 GCA_003561895.1 Planctomycetaceae bacterium
GCGTGCGCTCAGAAATAACTTGAACAAATTGTAGTAGGCACTCGCCGTGTGCCGTTCGAGAATTTCGGCACACGGCGAGTGCCTACTACATTGCAATTGGCCAACTTATTTCTGAGCGCGCGCTTACGGTTGTTGTTGACCGACACTCGACCCATCGCCGCGGCTACCAGTTGCCGAAACCGGCCGTGTCGTCTTCATGCAGCAGAACAGCCTTTTGGGCAACCGCGTCGTCGGGGTTGGCCAGCACGCGGTCGAGCTGCAGCAGCGCCACCAGCAGGCGGCCCACGCCGTCGATGTTGCTGTAGTAGGGCCGGGCGGGATGACCACGGAAGAGGCCCTCGTAATAGAGCTTTGCGACGGCATCCCGGGCGAACCGGCGGGCGTCGTCAAGATATTGCTCTTCGCCCGTGGCCGCGTACATCTGCAAGAAGAACGAGATGGCGCGCCCGTAGTGATCGGCAAACGTGCCGTGCTGGGCGTACACCCGCTGGTAAAGCTCACTCCAGTGCCGGTGCTTGTAGGTTTCCGGGGGCGAGCGGCGGATCCACTCGGCGCATTTCCGCGCGGCGTTCAGCAGTTCCTCCTCGCCGGTCACCGCGTACGCGTAGGCGAATCCCTGCGCCAGGTACAGGCCGCCCGGAATCAGGTGATAATTCCCCCATAGTTCCACGGGATCCGTGGGCGTCAGGCCCCGGCTGCCGTCCACCGGTTTCCCGGTTTCGATGTCGACGGTCGTGAACTTGCCGCGCTCCGGCACATAGGCGTGGCGGGCGAACCCCTTCAGGTAGGCCACCGCCTGGTCGCGGAACTCGGTCTCGCCCGTCCACTGCCAGCTTAACAATAGATGCGTCGGGAGCGTTCCGATGGCCCGCATGGTCATGGCGTAGGCGGCTTCGCGCCGGTGTCCTTGCTCGGGCTGTTCGGGGGTCAGGTTGGTGGTCTTATCGCGATGGCCCCAGTGGAAACGGGCCACGGTGCGCGCCCAGCGCAGGTGCCGCGGGTCGCCGGTGATCCGGCTCAACATTTCCATCGCCCGGAAAGTGGGCTGATCGTAGAAGAAGTTCGAGCCGCGCGGCTGCCAGAACGAATCGCGAAACTCGCCGCTCCAGGGCACGTAGGGCGCCGGCGGATATTCCACGCGGCCGCGGTCCATCGTGTCGGCCCACAGCACTTTCCAATCGGCCGGCACGCGATGGTCCTCGCCGTCGTCGAGCCAGTACACCTCGACGCTGGAAACCTCGACCGGCTCGTCGAACTCGATCATGACCCACTCGCGCGTGCCCCGGCGCGGCGCCCATTGGTCCAGCGGAACCGGCCGGCCGGCGCTCGTGCCGCCGCGGAAACTCCAGCCCACCGTTCGGGCCGTTTCGCTGGGGAGTTCGACCCAGCGGAACGCCGGCGGGCGCCCATCCACGGCGTCGCCCGGCGCGCGGCCGTCGTGGATGCGCTGCAAATCGTAGGGAAAGTGCTCGTCGTACACGGCATTGGGCATGGCCGCCGTGTTTTCGATGAAGTACGTGGCCGCTCGCCGCTTCACCGCCGGCCGGCGCCCGTTAACCGTCCATTCGTAGATCCCGCCGCCGAAACCCTCCTGCAACTGCACTTCAAGGCACAGCACCCGGGCCTTCACCGGCGCGAACGATACTTCGGTGGGGCCGCCGCCGTTCGGGGCGGGCATCTCGCCGGCAACCGGTTGCCACTGCCACGCCTGGTGATCGCCCCATGCCAAATCCGCCCGGAACGTGGCGTGGGCGAGCCGGTTGCTGTACGGCGTGGGGAACGTGGGCGGCCAGCACGCCGTGGGAGCCGGGCCGCCCCGCGGCGGGTCCTCCGGGCTGGTGCGGGTGCGCACGTCCAGGATGTTGGCCAGCATCTTCGACTGCACCTCGCCGTAGCGGTCCGTGCCGTACTCCATTAGCGTTTCAATGCATTCCTGCACGTAAGCGCGGTACGGCCGGTTCTCGACCTCCTCCGGTGCAATGCCGCTCTCGAGCGGCGCGATGCCGCCTTGCCGGTAAGCGGGCCCCACGAACCGCCCGTCCGCGTTCACGTCGGTTTCGATAAACGTTTGCCGGCCGTCGAAATCGACCCCGGCGTGGGGCGGTTGCCATAGCGCGGCCGCAACGGGACAGGCCAGCGCCAGAACCCAAGCCAGCGCCGGCCCGGCGATCAACAACGCCCACCTGCAACGCCGAATCCGGCTTTTCTCACCACAACCCCAACGGGGGGCCGATTCCCGTCGGGGCGATGCGTGTCGATCGTGGATGCTCTTGGTTGAGGTGGCCATAGTTCACTCCGTGGCGTGGGTGCCAAGGATCACGACAATGCGATGCACTCGCGTAGCGGCGCTGACAGGTCGCTGCGGCGCCGGCGCGCTACGCCCTCCTTCCGTTCCGACAACGTAGCCGAATCGTCCAAAGTGTTCAACCTCTGCTGTCCAGAAGCTGCTTTCGTACGGGGGGCTTTGGGGTCAGGCGGGGACTTTGGGATCAGAGCCCTTAGGCGTTTGTGGAGTGCTTCCGTGAGGTGATCGGCGCTTGCCCTCAGGGCCGCGGAGCCGTGCTCGACGCGTGCCACCGCATTGTCGACTCCCCCGTGCCCGCGATACATCCGTCCGGTCCCGTAAGAGGCGACGCGTCTTCGCTCAGGTTGCAGGCAGCACAAACGGTTCCAGGGTGGGGGAAATCGTGACGGGCATTTGCGCAACGTCCTTCACTCCCGCCGCGACCACCTCGACGGTCCAACGGATGGCGATCAAGCGCCCGTCGTAACTGTACGGACCTGCCGGGGCCGAGAGGCGGAAGGGCTTTGCTCCCACGGGCGGCGGATGGTCGAAGCCGACCGTCTCGACCACCGACGCGTCCTCCGCGCCCCGGCCCTCGGTATGCCAGCACAGATGCACTTCGACCCGCTCGACCGGGTGCGGAAACACCCACGAGGCAATGCCCTCGATCGCCTCGCCGGGGTAGTACGCCGTCCGGTCGTCCAGCAGTTCCAGGCTAAGAGGGTTGTCAGGCACGGGCGATCTCCTCCAGGGCAATCGGCCGAATCACGAGGCCGAATTCGTCTTTCATGTCGGGCCAGCGTCGAATGTTGCCGGTCATTTTGAGCGTCCAAACGATCTTGTTGTTCTCGGCGTCGAAGGAGTGCATCACGTCGGCGGGAATGAGCACGTCGAGGTGGCCGCCGCTGACGATTTCCGCGGCGTCCGACGTTTTCAGCAACGGCTCGTCATAGAACGAGTGCTTTTCGGTCACGGTTTCGGTACGGCGCCCGCCCCTGCGCCCCGCGCTGCGCCCGGAGGTGCGCTGGTAGGTGGCGCGCTCTTCGCCAACGAGCGACAGGGTGAGTTCCGAAACGCGGTCGGCCCGGCCCTCCAGGCGCCAATCGATCGTCAGGGTATCGCCCAGCGCCGGCGCGGCGGTACTGACCTCCAGAACGGCTCTTGGATTGAACAGCGCGAGGAACTGGTAGCCAACGGCCCCGACCAGCCCGATACCGATGAGCACGAACGGAATGATGAAGAACGTGAGGAACCACTCGGGATTGTCCGCCATATGGCTGTGGACCGCGATGCCCACGAAAACACCGGTAATAGCGTTCCAGATCACGGCCCCCGCGGTCACGCCCAGGAGCTTGCCCAGGGGGGAGCCCGTCGGCCGGAGGGTGACCCGGCCGGGCGCAGTGCGAGGCCGGACGGCGAACGGGTCGCCGGCCGGCTCGACCGTGGCGGCGTCGGGCAGCCAGGCCTTGCCGCCGGCC
>PWXP01000196.1 GCA_003561895.1 Planctomycetaceae bacterium
ATACCATCGACATGGTCATGCACGGCGGCGAACACGAGTGGGATGAAGACCGGGAGCTGTGGATCCAGCGCGGCGGGCACCTGTACTCGAGCAAGCCGCCCCTGCTGCCCACCATCATGGCCGGAAGCTACTGGGCGATTTACCAGGCGACCGGCATGACGCTCGGCTCGCACCCCTTCGTGGTCGGGCGCATCATGCTCATCCTGTGGAACGTCATCCCCATGGCCGTGTACCTGGTGGTGATGGCCGCGCTGATCGAGCGGTTCGGCCGGACCGATTTCGCCCGGGTGTTGATCATGGGCGGGGCCACCTTCGGCACGTTCCTGACGACCTTCGGCACGGTGCTGACCAATCACCTTCCGGCCGCCGTGTGCGTGGCGATTGCCCTGTACGCGCTGGTGCGCATCTGGTTCGACGGCGACCGCCGCTTGCGAATGTTCGCCGTGGCGGGGTTCTTCGCGGCGATGGCGGCCGCCGCCGATCTGCCGGCCGCCGCCTTCACGGCGCTGGCGAGCCTGGCGGTGCTGCTCATCGCCCCCGTGCCCACCCTGCTGGCCTACGTGCCGGCGGCCGCGTTGGTGACGGCGGGCTTCTTCGGCACGAACTGGATCGCCCACCAAAGCCTGAAGCCGCCCTACATGCACCGCTGCGACACCGGGGAGGGGAGCTGGTATCACTACGAGTACGAATTGAACGGGCGGACGGTCGAAAGCTACTGGATCAACCCGGTGGGCGTCGACCGCGGCGAGCCGTCGCCGGCCCTTTACGCGACGCACGTGCTGGTGGGGCACCACGGCATCTTCTCGCTCACGCCCCTGTGGCTGGCCACCGTGGCCGGGGCCGTCCTATGGCTGTGCGACCGCGACACCGGCAAGCTGCGCCGCCTGGCCCTTGTGCTGGTACTGGCCAGCCTCGCCTGCCTGGCGTTCTACCTGACCCGCGGCCAGATGTACCGCAACTACGGCGGGGTGACCAGTGGCTTGCGGTGGGTGTTCTGGCTGATCCCACTATGGCTGGTGCTGGCCCTGCCGGCGGTCGATCGGATGGCCCGCAACCCCTGGCTGCGCGGGCTGGCGCTGCTGCTGTTGATTTTCTCGGCCCTTTCGGTAAGCTATCCGACCTGGAACCCGTGGACCCATCCCTGGCTGATGGACGGGATGCAATGGCTGGGATGGCCCACTTAGGAGACTCGGATGCTGCTTGGTTTGGAATACGTGATTTGGGCCGTGCTGGCGCTGTACTTCGCCGGCATGTTGGCGCTGGGCTGGTGGAGCCGCCGCCGGGCCAGCCGGCAAAGCGGCTACCTGATCGGCGACCGCCGCTTCGGCACGCCCATGATGGTGATGCACTCCTTCGGCGCCGGCACGAACCCGGGCGACGCCGCGGGAGTGATTAGCGGCAGCGTCGCCGCCGGCGCGTCGGGGGTGTGGGCCTCGTGGCTTTGGATGTTCGGCACGCCGTTCTACTGGCTGGTCGCCCCGCTGGTGCGCCGCATGCGCTGCCTTACCCTGGCCGACTACTTCGAGGAGCGGTTCGGCCGCGGCGCCGCCGCGTTGTACATCGTCGTCGCCGCCGTCGGCATGGTCGTTTGCCTGACCAGTGTGCTCTTGGCCACCACCAGCACGGTCCAGGGCATGATGGGCAAGGCCGCCACCGACGACGCCGAAGCGTGGTTCTACGGCATCCTGCTCATCTCCACCCTCACGTTCATGATCTACAGCTATTGGGGCGGCATCGTCGCCGCCATCCGCACCGACTTCATCCAGGGCCTGATGATTATCGCTCTGTCGTTCATGGCCGTGCCCGCAGCCATATACCTACCCAGCGTCGGGGGGCTCAGCGGCATGCGCGCGGCACTGGCCGCGGCGTCGCCGGAACGGGGCGCCGACCTGCTGTCAATGTTCGATCCGGCCCGGTTCAACTTGGGGGTCGTCCTCGTCCTGTGCGCCCAGGCGCCGCTGAGCGCCCTGGCCCTGCCCCACCTGATTACCGTCTGCGGCGCGGGAAAGAGCGAGTGGGAAGGGCGCATGGGCTTTGCCGGCGGCAATATGCTCAAGCGAATCTGCACGATCGGCTGGGCCGTGTTGGGGCTGTGCTGGCTGGCGCACCTGATCCGCCAGGGCGCCGAAATCGACACCGCCACCGCCGACGCCGCCTTCGGCGATTCCATCCGCTACCTGTTGCCGCCGGTCTTCCAGGGTCTCATGCTGGCGGCCATCATGGCGGCGGCCATGTCGTCGGGCAACGCCTTTCAAGTAACCGTCGCCGGCCTGTTCAGCGAAACCCTCTACCGCCGCTACATCCGGCCCAACGCCTCCGACCACAGCGCGCTGATGGTCACGAAGATGGCGGGCGTGGTGTACGTGGTGGCCGCGGTGGTCGTCGCCATCCTGTTGCGGAGCGTGGTCGACGCCATCATGGTGTACTTCCGAATCCTCGCGCTGGTGGGCATCTCGACGGCCATGGGACTCCTGTGGCGGAGGATGAACCAGGCCGGCATGTACGGGGCCACCATACTGGCCGTGGCGGTGTTCCTACTGGCCGAGTACGTGATCGAAGGCGTTCCGCCGGCCGTGGCCATCGGCGCGCCGCTGGTGGCCGGCACGTTGGGCGGCATCGTGTTTTCGTTGGTCACCCGGCCCCCCGACCGGAAGGTGGTCGAACGCTTCTTCACCAAGATCTACACCCCCGTCGGCCAGGACGAGAAACTAGCGCAGCCGCTCGACGAGGCCGTTCCCCCCAGCGATCAGTTCCTGACCGCCGGCGGGCTGTTCATCGTGAAGCCCTCGCGCGAAAGCTGGGTGGGCTTCCTGGCCTTTTTGGCGTTGTGCGTCGCGTGCGTGGCGGTCATGTATGCGTTGTTGGCGCAGTGAAATGAAACCCATCGAACGCATCAGTGCCGTGCGCGCCGGGCAGGCGGTCGACCACTGGCCGTTCGTCCCGTCCATCTACGAACACGGCGCGCGGCTGTTGGGCAAAAGCCCCGTCGAAGTGAGCCGCAACGCCGAACTCATGGCCGAAGCCGCCCTGACCGCCTTCGAAACCTACCGCCACGACCTGGTCACCGTCGGCATCGACATCTACAACGTCGAGGCCGAAGCATTCGGCTGCCGGTTGTCCGACGGGGCAGGCAAGAGCATCCCCGGCGTGACGAACCATCCGCTGGCCCAGGGCGCGCTCGATCCGCGCGACCTCGTCATTCCCCAGCCCGCACCCGGAAACCGCCTGGGGCTCATCGTCGAGGCCGTCGAACGGGTCATCCGCAAAATCGGCGACGAGGTGTGGGTATACGCCTGCACGGGCGGGCCGTTCTCGCAGGCGGCCGAACTGCGCGGCTTCGAAAACCTCATTATCGACATGCACGAAGCCCCCGAGCAAGTGCACGCGCTGCTCAATAAAACGGCCACGCTGGCCACCGAGCACGCCTGCCGGCTGGCCGCCTTGGGCGCCGGCGTGAACCTGTTCGAATCGTGGGCCACCCTGCCGCTCATCGACCCGCCCATCTACGAGCAGTACGTGGTGCCATACAACAAGCGGGTGATCGACGCCGTGCGGGCCAACTACCGCACGCCCCCGCCCGCGGTCATCCTCGGCGGCGACACCACCCGCCTGATCGACTACTTCATTGCCACCGGCACCGGGCTGGTCGCCGCCGACTACCTGGCCGACATCGGCCACATGCGCGAGCGGATCGGCGACCGGGAGATCATCATCCGCGGCTGCGTCGATCCGAAGATGATCGAATGGGGCGACTGGGACG
>PWXP01000461.1 GCA_003561895.1 Planctomycetaceae bacterium
ACGCTTGAGCGTGCCTTGTTGGAGTTCACGCTTGAGCGTGCCTTGTTGGAGTTCACGCTTGAGCGTGCCTTGTTGGAGTTCACGCTTGAGCGTGCCTTGTTGGAGTTCACGCTTGAGCGTGGCGGGGCCTTACACATCCCCCTTGGCCGGCCAAACCGCAAACCCCGACGGCGCCATTCGCGATGCCAACCGCCCGTTGCCTGTTGAAACGCTCTCGCTCCTAAGACCAATCGTGGTGCAAATCGCGTGCCCAACCCGTCGGAATGCGCGCGCCATTACTGCGATTTACGCCCCCTTGAAGCGGCCCACTTTCCACCATATCCTGGTGGGCCAGTCGGAAGTGGCACGGCGGGATCGTGGTCGTGCAGGCCGTGCTGCGGCTCGCCCGCGGCGTTTTGCGACCGTCCCCCCACCAGGCCGGCCGCGACGGCGCCTGCTCCTTGGATAAACTTCCGCCGTGTTGTGGAAGAGGTCATGGAAATGCCCTTGATGTAAGCGTCAACGTGTCGCGCCGCTACGAATTCTCCTCGCAGCCCCAGTTGGTCGTTACTCACGCACACCCGTTTCCGTCAGGACTTCCGGCTTCCCACCGGCATTCAGTTGGCGGTCGCTCCGGAATGATGACCAACTGGCCGTCGATCAACTCCTGGACGATCTTGCACCTTGGCTTGCCGTTGGTGTACCACGTAATGCCGGCCTGCTCGTACTGCTGCGTTTTCGGCACCGTGTTGGTGACGGTTCCATTTTTCTCATTAGCGGGTTGCATTGAGCAAATCGTTTTCCGCCTCGTTTTTCTCGTCCCCGTCTTCTTCCAAGAGGCGCAGGGTCTGATCGACGAGGTCGTCGGCGTACAGGGGCAGGTGCCGGTAGTACACTTCGAGCGTGCAGACGGCCAGGCTGGTCGTGAAGAGCCGGCCTCCGCGGTCGGAGAAGGGGCCTTTCGGGGCCCAGCTTCCCGCCTCGTGCCCCGTGGTCTCCTGCGTGTCGACCAGCACGCGGCGCATTCGGGCGTTCCACTGCCGCCACAGGTCGCCGCCCATGTGGTGCAGCACTTGCGTGGCGTAGTACCAATAGTACGGGTCGAAACTGTCTTTACTGGGCGGATGTTCTTCCAGGAGGAAGCGCGCACCGTCGCGAAGTCCCGGATGGCCTTTCGGCCACCCGAGGTACTGGCGGCTGAGCAGGGCCTGGGCCGTCATCACGTGCGTGGCGCTGCGGCCCGGCATGTACGCGTACCGGCCGCCGTCCGAGTCGCGCTGCACGCTGTCGAGGAACTTGTAGGCTGAATCGAAGGTCTTTCGCGGCACGCGCAGGCCGCCCATCCGCCCGCTCTGCAACGCCATGAGCTGCCAGCCCACCACGCTGGTGTCGCCCGGCTGGCCGGGTTGGTAGCGCCAGCCGCCGGCCGGGTGCTGGGCGTGGGCGATGTAGTTCAGTGCCAGTTGGGCGGGCTCGCGGAGTTGGTCGTCGCCGGTCAGGGCGTAGGCTTCGGCCAGGACGATGGCGGCCAGCCCGTGCGCGTACATCCGCCCGGACCCTGCCCCGCGCAGGTCGCCGTCGGCCCCCTGGTTCTCCAGCATCCACTTCAGCCCGTGGAACACTTCGTCCGGGTACTTGCCTTCCAGGTGGGATTGCCCCGCGCCGAGGAACGGCAGCAGGGCCAGCGCCGTCCCGGCCATCCGGCTGCGCTCCGAACCCATGCCGCTCCCCTTGCCGCCGGCGCCGGGCGCCTGGTGGAACTCGTGCAGGCTCCAGCTTCCGTCCTCGTTCTGCCGCCGGGCGATCCACTCCAGCCCCCGGGCGACGGCCGCCTCGGTTTGCGACGTGCCGCCTGCCCGTCGGACCAGGTGGGCTCGGGCCTTCGGGTCGCGGCCGCGGAGCATGCTGCCCGCCGGCACCGGCGGCATCGGCTCGACGTCGCGCGTAGCGGCCTGGGGAACATACGACACCGAGGCGTGCAGGTCCATGGGCAGGTCGACCGGATCGAGGTCCGGTTTCACCAGGCGGCCCGCCCCCAGGTCGTCCAGCGTCTGTACGACTTCAATGGCGCCGGGTTCCTCAAAGTCGAGCGGCTCGACGGCCGGGTCGATCTCGCCGAGTTGGCCCTCCAGGTCGTGCTCGCTGACCGACGTGGCCAGCGTCAGTGTGATCTGCTCGTCGGGCGGCTCGATCATCCAGAGGCTCAGCAGCAGCAGCAACACCAGATGGAACACAAAGCTCACCAGCCATGCCGGCAGGTCGCGCAACCATTCGGAGAACCACACGGCCAGGCCGCCGCGCTTGTAAAGCTGGCGCACGCGAGCCCGCGCGCCGCGATGTGCCTCGGAAGCCGCCACCCGACGCCGGGCCGGCTGCGCCGCCCCCTCGGCCGGCGGTTGCGCGGGCGGGGGCGACGGCTTCGACCAGGCGCCCGAGTCGCGGGCTTGGGAAGGTTGGTCGGCGGGGCGCGCCTCGGCCGGAGCGGCCGTTCCGCCGGGCACTGGCGGAGCGGGCCGATGGATGCGGGGCTCGGGTTTGCGCACGTCGCGCCGGGGGCGCTTCGGCTGCCGCGTCATTCGCGGCTGGATGGCCGAAGCCGCTTCGGCCGACTCGGCTCGACGCTGCGCCTCCCGCTCCCGAAGCAGGCGCAGCGCCTCCCGCTCCTGTTCCTCGGTCAACTCGATCGTGGCGCCACACCGGAAGCAGTCGGCCAGCATCAGCCAAAGCCGGATCGACATGGGCGCGTTGCAGTCCGGGCACGCGCAGGCCAGCACGTCGCCATCGAGCCACACGCCGGCCTGATCGTCGCCGGGAGTCGGCGCTTCTTCGTTAATTACGTAGGGTTCGAGCCCAAAATCCGCACTGGAATCGTGACTGGCTATCGACATGATTGCCTCGCGTCCCGAGAGTGTTCCAATAGCCCCGGCCCAGAAAAAGCCCCAACCTTCATTCTATTCGAAGAGGGATTCCGGCGCCAATGCCCACGGCCTGGGGGTCGGCACCCCGCGGACCGGTTGGAGGGCCTTTTCCACCCTTCGCCCAGGCCGATCTGGCCGTTTCAAACCCAGGCCGTTTCAAACCCAGCCTTGACAGGAACCCAGCCGGAGCGTAATAATGGGATAGACGTCGTGTTGTAAACTTTCGTGGCCCCCTTATGTTTCGCACCGTTTACGTACTGCTTACCATTCTCGGTTTGCTGGTGGCCGGCCCCCTCTACTGCACGTATGCGATGCAGTGTACGTCGGGCAGGTGCGCTGCGGGCGAGGGCGTAGCCTCCGGCCAGCGATGCGCGGGGTGCTCGTCAGCCTACCCCCCGGACGAACGGCCCGGAGATCGTTTGCAGCCCGAGCCGGAGCAGCCGAAAGCCGAGTGCGACCTGGACGCCTGCCGGGGGTCCCTTAATCACGCGCCACGACGGCCGGTCTTCGCGTGCCAGCTGCTTCTGTCTCTTGCGTCGGCCACGCTCGCTCCAGGTGGTTCCGAGCCCCCGACTGTTGTGAGTCGCTCCTCCGCTGAGTTCCTCGCTCCTCCCGGCTACTGGCCCGCGGCCGGGCACGAACTCTGTATCGCCATCTGTTCGTTTCTGCTTTGATGGCGCCTGCGCAAGTGGACCGTTTCTGCTTGCGCGCCTCCCGGTCGCAGTTCACCCTTTAGCGTGCGAACTCCGCATGTGCCGGACCGGGCACGCTGAAGCGTGAACTGCGCCAAACACGCTGAAGCGTGAAGTCCAACAAGTGCGCTGAAGCGTCAACTCCAACGCGGCCGCGCATCGTGCGCTTCGCGGCGGGCCGTACACTCAACCGCTCCTGGAAGACGACCGTGCTGAAACTCCGACTCCTGCCGTGGGAATACGGCGTCCGAAACCTGTTCCGCCGCCCGGCGCGAACCGGCCTGACCCTGGCCGGCCTGACGACGGTCGTGTTGCTGGTGTTCGTGGTGGTGGCCTTTCTGCGGGGGCTCGACGCCTCGCTGGCCGTTACCGGCGATCCCAGCACGATGTTGGTTTACTCGGTCGGGGCCGCCGAGGACATCGAAAGTTCGGCCGTTCCGGCCCAGCTTCCGGCGTTGCTTTCGGCCAGCTTGGAGGGCATCGAGCGCCGATATGGCACCGATTACGTCTCGCCGGAACTGTACGCAGCCACGCGAATTGGCGTCGACGACGACCGGCCCAAGATGGCAGTCCTGCGCGGCGTCACGCCCGCGGCGCCCCTGGTGCGGCGCCAAGTGCAGATGACCGAGGGGCGGTGGCCGCAGGAGGGCGAAGTGCTGGCCGGGCGGCTGGCCGCCGCCAAGCTGGGTTGCCGGCCGGAAGCGCTGGCTGTGGGCAACACCGTGACGCTCGCCGGGCGCGAGTTTCGCATCAGCGGGCGTTTCGCCGCCGGGGGCGCGGCCTATGAGTCGGAGGTGTGGTTCCCCTTGGCCGACTTGCAGCAGGGCATGCAGCGGCAGGACCTGAGCCTGGTGGCCGTGGGCCTGGCCGGTGAGGCATCGGCCGCGGAGGTCCAACTGTTCTGCATGGAACGGGTGGACCTGGGCATTCAGGCCATCGAGGAGACGAAATACTACGCCCTGCTGCAAAGCCACTATCGGCCCGTGCGTACGCTCGGCTGGGTCGTGGTGTGCCTCGTGGCGGGCGCCGGCATCTTCGCCGGGTTGAACACGATGTACGGGGCGGTGGTGGGAAGGGGCCGGGAACTGGCGGCGCTGCAGGCCATCGGGTTTCGCCGTCGCGCCGTCGCGTTGAGCCTCGTGCAGGAGGCGGTCCTGCTGGCGGCGGCCGCGTCGCTGGTGGCGGCCCTGCTGGCGGTGGCGCTGGTGCACGGGGCGGCGATCCGTTTCACCATGAGCGCGTTCGCACTGCAAGTCGATAGCGTCACCTTGCTGATCGGCTGCGGCACCGGACTGCTGCTCGGGCTGCTCGGCGCCGTGCCGCCGGCAGTGAAGGCCATGCGGCAGCCGGTGGTCGAGGGATTGAAAGCGGTTTGAAACCATGTCACGAACAAGTGAGGAGTACGTAATGGATACTGGGTTGAAGCGATGGTTTTGGTGTGGCGGACGGCATGCGGTGTGTGCTGGGTGCTACGGCGGACGGCACACGGCGTGTGCCTGCTACAATACGCGACGGCGTGCGGCGTGGGCCTGCTGCATTATGGGGGTCGTCGGGCTGGCACTCCTTGCCGGCGGTTGCAGCCGTGCCGGCGGCGGTCCAGAGGCGGCCGATGGCGCCCACTCGCCGTATCGGCTGGCCGAGGAGCCGGCGGGCGCCGTCGACGTGAAGACGGCCCACACCGACGCCCAGGACGCCGAGGAGGTCGTGATCGCGGGTCTCGTCGGGGGCAACTCGACCCCGTGGGTCGAGGGCCTGGCGGCGTTCACCATCGTCGATCTTTCGCTGAGGCCGTGTGAAGACAGTTGCACGAGCCCGTGCGGTACGGCGGTCGTGCCCGGCACCCAGGCCCTGGTGCGGATTGTCGACCCTGAGGGCCGGACGGTCCCCACCGGCGCTCGGCGGCTGCTCGGCATCGAGCACTGGCAAACGGTGGTGGTTCGCGGCGAAGCCCGGCGCGATGACGCGGGCAATTTGACTGTCCTGGCCGACGGCGTGTACGTCCGACCTTAGGGCACATTATTTATGACAGACGAACGCCCATGTTGGAGTTCACGCTTCAGCGTGCGAACCAGATATGCCCGTTGCCCAGCACGCTAAAGCGTGAACTCCAACAAGGAGGAAATACATCCATGGCCACAACGCTTGACCTTCAGCAACTGGCGGTCGACCGTTCCGGCACGGAGGCGCCGAAGCGGCGTCCGCCGCGGCACGTGCTCACGCGGTACGTGCTGCCGCTTGCGGTCGTGCTCGGGTTCGCGTCGCTGCTGGGGTGGTCGGCCCGCGACAGCTTTCTGCCCTCGAAGCCGGTGACGGTGGTTCCGGTCGTGATGATGCGAGCGGAGGTCCGCGAGTCGGGTACGGCGCTGTTTCAGGCGGCCGGTTGGGTCGAGCCGCGGCCCAGCCCCGTGAAGGTGCCCGCCCTGGCCGACGGCGTGATCGAGCAACTGCTGGTCGTGGCGGGTCAGGCGGTCGAGGCGGGGGAGCCGGTGGCCACGCTGGTCGACATCGATGCCCGGCTTGCCCTCGACGACGCCGAGGCCGCCCTGCAATGGGAGGAGGCGGCACGGGCCTCGGCCCGGGCGGCGCGGGCGGCGGCCCGGACGGAAGTCGAGCAGCCGGTCCACTTGGAGGCGGCGCTGGCCGAGGCGGAATCGGCCCTGGCCAAAGTGTCGACGAATTTGGCGGCGCTCCCGCATGCGATCCGGGCGGCCGAGTCGCGGCGGCAGTTCGCCCGGCACGACCTGGAGGGCAAGCGCCGCGCCGGCGAGGCGGTCGCCGGCCGCGTGGTGCAACGCGCCGAGGGCGAGTACGACGCCGCCACCGCGGCGCTGGAGGAACTGCACGCCCGAAAGTCGAGCCTGGAAGCCGAGGCGGCGGCGCTGCGGAATCAGTGCGAGGCGCTGCGCACCCGGCTGCGGTTGAAGATCGACGAAACCCGCCGCCTTGCCGAGGCCGAGGCGGCGGTCCGCTCGGCCGAGGCGAAGGTGCGGCAGGCCGAGCTTGCCGTCAAAGCCGCAAGGCTCCGGTTGGAGCGGATGACCCTGCACGCCCCGATCACCGGCCGCGTGCTGGCGCTGAATTCGCAGCCCGGCCAGCGGGTCGCCGGCCTGACGTCCGCGGCCGAGCACGACTCCGGCGACGTGCTGACCCTGTACGACCCGCAGAAGCTCCAGGTCCGCGCCGACGTGCGCCTGGAAGACGTGCCCCACGTGGTGCCGGGACAGCCCGTGCGGATCGAATCGGCCGTGCTCGCCGGGCCGCTCAGCGGGACGGTGCTGACGGCCAGGTCGCGGGCCGACATCCAGAAGAACACGTTGGAGGTGACCGTCGCGCTCGACAACCCGCCGCCGGAAATCACGCCGGAGATGCTGGTGCGGGCGACGTTCCTCGCCCCGGAGCGGCCGGCCGACCCCTCGGAGCAAGGGGAAGAGCCCTTCCGGCTGCTGGTGCCGCGGCCCCTGGTGGAAACCGGCGACGGCCAGGCGGCCGTTTGGTTGGCCGACCGCCTCAGCGGCACGGCGCGGCGGCAGGCGGTGGTGTTGGGCAAAGCGGGCACCGAGCAGCTTGTGGAAGTGGGCGAGGGACTCAACGCAACGGACAAACTCGTCGCCGGCGGCCGCGAGGGCCTCCGCCACGGCGACCGCATCACCATTACCGGCGAGGCTTCCCTGTAGGGCAACGCTGCGAGTAGGATGGGCTTTCCAGCCCGTCAAGACCGCGACGCACAAGAATGTCCATCCTACAATCCGCTCATGTTATTGCGTCACGGCGCCTAAAGTGCGACTCGACGAATCACCACGACACCGGAGAAACTCCTATGCCACTGGTCGAAATCCGCAACTTGACCAAGCAGTTCTCGAAGGGCGGCGAAACGATCACGCCGTTGAACGAGGTTGATCTGACCATCGAGCCGAGGGACTTCCTCTCGCTCATGGGACCCAGCGGCAGCGGCAAGAGTACCCTGCTGAATCTGCTCACGGGCATCGATCGGCCGACTTCCGGCCAGATCCTCGTCCACGGCACCGACATCACGCGGTTGTCGCGCGCCCGGCTGGCCGACTGGCGGGCCGCGAACATCGGCTACATCTTCCAAACGCACAACCTGATTCCCGTCCTGACCGCCTACGAGAACATCGAACTGCCGCTGTTGCTGCTGCCCATGACGGCGGCCGAGCGCCGCAAGCGGATCGCGATCGCCCTGGAGGCCGTCGACCTGACCGACCGCGCCGACCATTACCCGCGCCAGTTGTCCGGCGGCCAGGAGCAGCGGGTCGGCATCGCCCGGGCAATCGTCGCCAACCCGACTATTGTGGTGGCCGACGAACCCACCGGCGATCTGGACGCCCGGACCGCCGGACACATTTTGCAGCTTGTCGAGCGGCTCAACGCCGAGTTGGGAATGACCCTGTTCGTGGTGACCCACGACCCGCAGGCGGCGTCGGTCGCCGCGCGCCGGCTGCAGTTGGACGAGGGCCGATTGGTCGAATCGGAGGCCGCGGCCCCCGTCGCCGCTTTGGACGCCGGCCGAAGGAGGGCCTAATCGTGTTTCGTTTCACTCCCTACGTGGTGAAAAGTCTGTGGGGACACCGCGCCCGAACGGCCCTGACCGTCAGCGGCACCGCCGTGGCGCTGTTGGTGTTCTGCGTGGTGGCCGCGGTCCAGGAAGGCTTGGACCGCCTGGCGCGCCCGTCCGAGGCGGACCGGACCCTGGTGGTCTTCCAGGAAAACCAGTTCTGCCCGACCAACAGCCGCCTGCCGGAAGACTACGCCCGCTTGATCGCCGAAGTGCCCGGGGTGCGCAGCGTGGTGCCGGTCCAGGTGTTCACCAACAACTGCCGGGCGAGCCTCGACATGGTGGTGTTCCACGGCGTTCCCCCCGGGCAACTGCTGGCGGCGCGGAACCTGGAACTGCTCTCGGGCAGCTTCAGCGCGTTCGAGGACCGCACCGACGCGGCGCTGGTGGGGCAGGCCGTGGCGCGCCGCCGCGGGCTCGAGGTGGGCGAGAGCTTCACCGTCGGCGAGGTGACGGTTTCGGTCGCCGGCGTGTTCGCCTCGCCGGTGGCCGCCGAGGAGAACTTCATCTACACGCACCTCGACTTCCTCCAGCGGGCGCCGGGCCGCAACGCGGTGGGTACGGTCACGCAACTGGAGGTCGAACTGGCCGAACACGCGGACCCCGACGCCACGGCCGCGGCCATCGACGCCCGGCTCCGCCACGGGCCGGTTGCCACCGCCACGCGCACCAAGGGCGTGTTCCAGCGCGAGGCGATCGGCGACCTGGCGGAGCTGATCGGGTTCGCCCAGTGGCTCGGCTATGCCTGCCTCGGCCTCGTCTTCAGCCTCGTGGCCACCACCACCGTCATGGCCGTGCAGGACCGCATCAAGGAACACGCCGTGCTCCAGACGCTCGGCCTTCGTCCCATGCGGGTCTTCCGGCTGGTGCTGGCCGAGAGCCTCGTGCAGAGCATGGCCGCCGGGTTGTTGGGAATTGGCCTGGGAATGCTGGTGCTCGGCTGGTGGGGCTTTTCCATCGGGACCGAGGGAGTGGCGATAGCGCTGGAGCCCTCGCTGCGGCTGGCCGTGCTGGGTGCGGTGGTCTCGGCGGCCGTCGGCCTGCTCGCCGGCTTGGCCCCCGCCTACCAGGCCGCCCGAACGGAAATCGTCGCCGCGCTGCGGCAGGCATGAACGGCGCGAGACAGCCGTCTCGGTTGTAGCACGTGATCGTTCTGGCTGTAGAGTCGAAAAACTGGCCCTACGGCGGGGCTCGCGGTGGTCCTGCTTCGGCAATTCACCGTGCCGCCCGACCTGTTTTGCCGTAACCGTTCACGGGGGAGTGTCCCCTTCGGCCGGCTACCCATGCCCCCCGGCGATTCGCCCGGCGATCGCCGTTAATCCTCTTGGGCCCCCCCCTGCAACGACTCGCGAACGATGTCCAGGTTGTTGCGTGCCAACTCGTAATCGTCGGGCGACAGGTCGACGGCCCGCTGGAGCGTTTCCTCGGCTTCTTCCAAGTGCCCCGCTTCGTAGAGCGCCCACCCGAGGTCGTTCAGGTGCAGATGACTGTGGGGTTCAATCTCGTCGGCGCGCCGCGCTTTGGCGACCGCCTCCTCGTAGCGCCCGAGTTCCCCGAGACCGTAGCCGAGTCCGATGGGATAGACGGCCTCGTCCGGAAAGGCGGCTTCCGCCGCGGCGTACAGGGCGCACGCCCTTTCGTAGTCGCCCTCGCCGAGCAGGAAGTCGCCCGCCTTGTCGATGATTTCGGGCAAGTCCGGCTCGTCGGGCGGGAGTTCGGTCAGTTGCATGAACAGTTTCATCCCTTCTTCTTTCCGGCCGAGCTGATACTCGATGGAGCCGACCGTGAGCAGCGCCGGGGCGAACGTCGGGTCGATGGCCAGCGCGAGCACCCCTTCGGGCCAGTGTGGTTCGCCGAAGCCGGGTTGGCCGGCTTGTGCCAGGGCATCGTCGAACAACCTGCCTGCGACCGAGGAATGATATTCCCAGTCGGCCGCCATGCGCCGCTCGTCGGCCGGTTTGTCGGCGTATTCTGCCCGCAGCTCCGCCAGCGACTCGACCTGCTCGACGCATTCGCGGAAGGAATGGTTCAGAAACGTCATGCGTGATTTCTTGTATTTCATAACACCACCCAGATGCTTTGATCTGAACGCCGGGATGCGTCATAGTTCGGACTTCGCATTGCTAATCAAACAACCGAGCGGCTTCGACCTTCCTACGCACAATCTTGGTGCGCGCCGCCTTCTTTGACTCGCCGTTTGCCCCTTTATCGGGGAGCACGATGGTCGGCGTGAGTGCGACGGTTTCTCCTTCTTCCATTCGCCGAACCAGCATTCCGGTCTCGTCAATGCTCTTGTCTTCCATGAAACGCACGGATGACAAGGCGGCGTAAGAGCGGCTAACCTCCATGCCGATCCATCGTCGCCCCAATCCTTCGGCGACATAACCTGTGGTATTCGAACCGGAAAAAATGTCCACAACAAGATCGCCCGGCTCAGTCAGAAACTCGATGAAAAACCGAGGAATATCCATCGGAAACCGAGCGGGGTGCCGTTCCTTCTCCAGCAACTTGCAGGTTTTCATGTAGTGCGAATTGCTGTCCGTATTAGGCACCTGGAGCAGGTTGGGGGGTATCGCCCCTTGATTGACCACGCTCCCGAAAGCATCTGACACGTCGTGACCGGATGGACGCTTTGCCGGAGTGTAGAACCTGGCTGGGTCCTTCAGCAACTTCTTCATGCGGTCCGAGTAAGGCGCGTAGACCCTGCGAACGTCCGCTTTAGGGCGTTCCGATTTTGAGAACCACCAGATGGTATTTACCGAATCTTTAGCCCGCTCTTTCGCCTTATTCACCCACTCAATGGGCGACGGCAACTTCGCCGGATTATGCCAATAGAAGTCTTCCGCCAGAAAGTACCCAAGCGTGTCGCAGAAGTCGATCAGCACCCGAAAGTTGTAGAGTGAGCGAACCGGATAGCCCTTCACATAGGCGCCGCCCAGGTCAATGACGAAGCTTCCCGTGGGTTTGAGGGCAGAATACGCCGCCTGGCCGAACTCGCGAAGCCATGCCACATATGCGGCCTGCTCTTCGTTGCCGTACTTCTTCTTTCGCAACAAAGCGAAGGGGGGACTTGTCACGATGAGGTCTACTGAATCGTCCGGAATCGCCGTGAGCAACGTTCGGCTATCGCCGCAAAGCTGCTCACCGTGCTCTGTCGTGTAGACCGTGGGGCTATGTGACATATCACAGCGTCCTGCTATTGTGTAGAAGGAAAACGAGCAGAAGGGCTAAGTTCCCAATGCTTGGCGATCCAGCTATCGAGAAATGACCAAATGAGCGTTATTGCGTAATGCAGTTCGGGGCTGTTCTGCTGCAAATGTGCAATCGCAGACTGCACTTGATCTCTTGGAAGATGGCCCACAAGCCACACAATCCACTTGCTCGGCTCCCCCGCCTGAACATGCTGCAACACCATGTCAATCACGTCTTGCGGCAGGGTGTCTTGCTGTCGCAGAGCTTCGGCACAACCAGCAACAACCCTTTCATCCTCATGGAAGAGCCCACGAAGCAAGCCGGCGCACGCCTCCCGGCCAAAACCAACGAGGTTTTCGAGGGCCTCGTATCGGAGCGCGTCATCAACGCTGGCGAAGGCTGAGGTGAGTTCGGCTGTCGATTCGTCGGTGCCGATCTGACGAAGCGACCAGGCTGCGGCACTCTTTATGAACAAAGGACGGTCTGAAGATGAGAGTATCGCTGCGAGGAGCGAGACAGCATCTTGTGTTCCTGCATCCCCCAGCGCGATGACGGCCTCAAGCTGCGTCTGAGGGTCGCCGCTGTCGAGGTATGGCAGAAAGCCAAGTGTGGCCTCGGTGCCACATCGCGACACGAGATATGAGACAGCCTCAAGTCGCACATACACGTCTTCTTCAGGGTCGGCGGAAAGCTCTTGGGCGGCACTTTCGTAATCGTCGTTACCAAGCAGGCGGGCAAGCTTTATGCCAGTAAAACGTTGAGTTCGTTCCCGCGACCCAAGTAGGTGCGCAAGGTGACCTTCTGCCAGAGAGTCCGGACAAGCCAGACGCTCAGGAAAAACTGGTGGAACGGAAGCAGCGATGAGCTGCGTTTTCTGGACAGTGTCGCCAGGCGAGACGAGAATATCACAGTGTTCGGGTATCGTCCATGTATGCGGGCGACTGCCGCCTTCCAGCCCGATCTTTACCTTTCGCTCCGTAATGTCAACTTGCAGCACCGGCCCTTTTCGGGAGGAGAAGGTCGCATCCCAACCAATGAAGTTCTCCGACGCCTCTGTGACCCCTTTGATGTGGCTGCGCGCGTGCAATCGAGAGCGGAAGGATTCTACCGACACATAGTTAATGTATCCGCTGACTTGCCATTCCACCCAAGTGCGTTCGTGCCAGTACGAGTTACTGCCGTCCAGACGGCCAACCATGCGTTGTGCTTCCCGGACCGGTTCACATACCGGAAACGCGATCCAATCCTGTGGCACCATGCCGAAATCCCACGTTCTTTCAGCCTGCTCACTGTGAGACATCGCGAGTTCCGTCTTGGTCTTGGCTCGACACTCGACGCGCTGTCCGCAACGGAGGCAAACCAAGTCAGGAATGCGCACCCGCTTTCGTTTGACATCCTTCCACAGCTTGGAGTCCGTCGCCCCCCTCTCGAGTTCAACGCAGTGATGCCCGAACCGAGCCAAGTCCTCGCAGACTGCGCGAGCGCCGACAGCACCAACGACGATCTTACGGAAAAAGCTGGAATCCGGCTTGAGCGAGAGTCGAGGCATGTCCATCCCGTCCTTTCAATGGCAACAAGATCCACAGCCACCAATATACCGTCGATTGGACGAATGCGAAACCGGTGGGTGCAAGGCGATCCCAGCTTTCGAGCAATGTCGGTCCAGGCACCGTGTTACACACCGTCCCCATCGGGCTGGTTCACTCATCCGTTACGCATCCCTCCGAGGCCGACTTGACGCACTTGATGTAGCGGTAGAGCGTGCCGCGGGTGGCTTTCAGCGGCGGGGCGGTCCACTGGGTGCGGCGGGCGGCGAACTGCTCGGGGGAAAGTTCGACGTCGATCCGGCGCGACTCGGCGTCGATGGTCACGCGGTCGCCGTCCTCGACCAGCGCAATCGGGCCGCCCTCCTGCGCCTCGGGCGTCACGTGGCCGACGATGAACCCGTGCGACCCGCCCGAAAAACGGCCGTCGGTCATCAGCGCCACGTCGGCCGCGAGGCCCGCGCCCACGATGGCCGAGGTGGGCGTGAGCATTTCGGGCATGCCGGGGCCGCCCTTGGGGCCTTCGTAGCGGATAATCACCACGTCGCCCTTTTGGATGCGACTCTGCTCCAGGCCGCGGAGCATGTCTTCCTCGCAATCGAACACGCGCGCCGGCCCGCTGAACCGCAGCCCTTCCTTGCCGGTGATCTTCGCCACGGCGCCGTCGGGGGCCAGATTGCCGCGCAGGATGGTGATGTGCCCGGTCGGCTTGATCGGCTGGTCGACCGGCCGGACGATCTCCTGCCCGTCGGCCAGCCCGGGCAGGTCGGCCACGTTCTCGGCCAGCGTGCGACCGGTGACGGTCGGGCAGTCGCCGCACAGGAGCCCTTCGGCCAGCAGCGCCTTGATGACCGCCGGCGTGCCGCCCGCGCGGTGAAGGTCCTCCTGCACGTACCGCCCGCTGGGGCGCAGGTCGGCCAGCAGGGGCACGCGGTCGGCGGTGCGCTGGAAATCGTCGATCGAAAGCGGCACGCCCACCGCGCGGGCCATGGCAATCAGGTGCATCACCGCATTGGTCGAGCCGCCCAGCACCATGATGAGG
>PWXP01000257.1 GCA_003561895.1 Planctomycetaceae bacterium
CGGTGGCCGTCCACTCGGTGTGCCGTAAGCGAAGCGAAGGTGTCACTTGAGGAACCGTATGCGGTAATCCTGCACGTACGGGTCTGTGGGAGCCCCGGGTGAGCAATCACCCGGGGCCACCTGGCCCAGATCCAGATCTTCGCCCTACCACTTCCGGCGTATGCCAGATATCCACGGGAAACCGATCGGTGGGCCGTCTTTCCAATGCGGCCACTATGCGGTCGCGATGGGTCATGGCTTGTTTTCTCCCGTTTTGCTAATGCACGCCGTTGAAGCGCGCCGGATCCCATTGGTTTCCCGACTTCCCGGGGGTGGTTCAACGAAAACTTGTTCGGTTTTCCTTATTTCTTGGGCATACCCCACAGTTCAGAAAAAAAGCCTCGTGGCATGCCTTTTCTCGTCCGGGTTCAGGCTTTCGTGCAACTGGAGCAACGCATACAACAGAATCCCAACATGATCACTGTCTTGTTTAAGGTTTATACTCGCATCCATCACATTCTCCTCATTCCCTATTCGTTTTTTGTCATCCTCTTCACCCTTTTTCCTCCGTAAGTTCAGCTAAACCTTCGCCGCTAATGTGCTCTATAATCTGTCCCTATTATTTTTCAAGTCTTAATAATCGCACATCTTGCTTCAATATTCCACCCCTTTAAGTTTGAATACTTTCATCTCAGGTTCACCTGATGTTGTGTACCGCAGCACATAGTACACTCCATCCTCGTCGCTTTCGCCCATATCTTCGATAAAACGCACTTTCTGATCAGGGTCTTCCGGCAGCATCTCTTCCGGCCATAATTCCCGGCCTCTTGGCAGCTTAACATTGAGCAGTGGCTTGAGGGTATCGGGATCGAGAACCGAGCGCATAGTCAGCGCATTGTGATATTGGCTGCGTTTCTCAAACCCGTCCGGGTCCTCCACCCTATGCGCATAATCCTGAATCAGGCGGCCATTCTCGGTCGGTATCACTTGAGATAAGCGTATATAGAACGTCTGGGTCCCCCGCCCGCCAAAATGCCATCGCCACTCCCAGTCGCTGGTCTGATGCATCACCCAACCGTCTTCGTCCAGGCGTGTGTTGTATATCTGATTTCTGCCTTCTTCATCGTATTTCTGGTAGCTCAGTATCGGCCGCTTGTCAGTATCAAACCCGAGGTTGAGCGTAGTAAGTCCCTGTTGTACTCCTACTGGATCAACCACCACTCCTTCGGTGTCCGGGGTTATCGGCAGCTCCACCTTCTCCCCAAAGGCAGTTTCCCAGTTCTTCGCGTCCTCGCTCCATGCATGGATGACGCGTCTGTTATCATTCATGTCCGGAGTTACGCGCCAGGCGGTGGCAAGGTGCCATCTGCCGTCCGGACCCAGACGGGGTATGGCCCCACCGCCCTCCCTGCCCCGCCCATCAAAAAGGACGCCTACACGCTGCCAGGTTTTCTCTTCGGCATTCCACACATTCACTATCTGTATGCGCCGGCCACTACCGCCGTGAAAATAAGAAAAATGAAGCTTGCCCTCTGCACAGGTGAAGAAATTGGGGTATGCCATACGGTTTTCTTCCCTGCCCACCATCTTTCCAATACGCTCGAAGGTGCTGATCTCGCCCGGCTCACGAGTCCTGAAGTATACAAGCCTTTGATTGTGCATATTGCCTGTATAGTGGAGGATACCTTCCGAATCCACAACCAGCGACTCGCCGCTACGGGCCCCGTCAAAGCGATCCGGAAGACGCTCGATATCCCACTCACTTGAGCCTAGATTGCGCGCTGCAGCCGTTAGCTGCCCGTCCCCGTCGTAGAATACGGCATACTGATATTCGCCGGCGGTGAGAAAACCGCCCTGCCAGTTGGATACATGAGCCGACATAACTTTAGTGCTGTTCAACACCTCATAACGCCGGGGTAGCCGAGTCGCGCCCTCCCTTCCGAAACGGTATCGCTTATCGGCAATCTCCCTTTCCAGTTCTTCCAGCCCCTCCAGAGCATTTCGGACAGATTCAAGCTGAGCCAGCTCCAGACCTTCCTCAACCCCGTCCATTCCAATCCGGTTAATTGCAGCCGCCGCCCTCAGATGGATCAAACACTTCTCAGACTCGGTATTCAGAAGCAATGTGGCCAGATGCGGAGCGGCCATCTTTTGGGTTTCAGAATCCAGACGGGCAATCTCATACGCCGCCTCACCCTCTTGCAGCAGATGAGTCAGTGCCCGGTCAATATCGGGATCCTCAGTAACCCGTTCGCGTACGTCAGGCCCGGCCTTGCATAAAACATCAAACGCCCTCAGGCGGAGGAGAGCTGAATCTTCGGTATCTTTCAAGAGATCCAGCATCGCGGTCACTATGTTGTCCTCTAAAGTGTTTATTTCACCAGTTATATCCAGCACTTCCAGGCGAAGTTGCTCGCTTTCCCCGGTATCTTTCAGGATATCCAGCAGTTCATATTCATCGGCAGCAAGTACATTCCCGCCGGGTCCTGCGCCGGTTAGATACATAAACACAATCAACATCATTACAAGCACTGATCGTCTCATACGCATTTCATACCTCCTATTGTTTAGTTTATGTTTGGTTACACCATCGAGTTCCATCGAACGCATTCCCGGCATCTTCATTTCGGCACCTCGAGGCTCTGGCGCGGTAGGGACACCCGTCGCCGGGCGCCCCCCGCACAGATCCGCACGTGCGGCACTACAATGGCGCGCCGAAGACACGGCACGCGGACGAACCCAGAGCCAAAGCTGTCGGGAGGGCGAACATAATAGGCGGCCCGCGAGGCAGAACCCGGCGCAACGGCAGCCGCGCGCGGGGGAGAGAAGCCAAGACCCCCATGACGGGGGGGTGGGGGGGGTAAAGTGCGAGGCGACAACGGCGCGCCAACAGGGACGCCGCCGGTGGGATGTTCAAAATGACGCCGATCACGGGTCATGTCACGGCCCTTGCTCACTAGCCGGATCGCGCCGAAACCGACCCGGTACGTCTATAATCATAATCAGCAAATCACAGGAAGTCAACGCCCGGCTCCGCGAATTCTCGGCCGCCACGTTCTTCGGGGGCATGAGTTCAGGGCGCCTTCTACGCCGAAACACAGCCGCTAATCGTCTAGTTTAGTCGCTCATTCGCGACAGTCAAGGGCCCGCAACGCGAATTTCCCTTCGGTCCTGCGCCGGCCGGTGTTGCTTTCCCCGGTGGACACTTTGGAAATGGGAATTTCCTTTCGGCAATCGTGATAGCGGGAATGCTTCTGGCCGACGATCGACGCGCCGCCAGTAGCTGGTTCGTGGCCGCAGGAGTGCAAGACGCACCTGGTTCATGCAAGCGATCCGCGGCCTGGGCGTGGAGGCGAAGGTGTGGCTGACGGTCGATGGCGCCTATACGGCACGACCGTTTATCCTGCCCGTTCGCGATCTGGGCATCGTCGTCGTCGGCCGTTTGCGGAAGGATGCCTGTCTGTTCGACCTGCCCCCCGAGGGGTGTCACGGCAACCGCATCTACGGGCACAACAAGATCAGTCTGGCCAAGCGGGGCGGGCATCGAGTAATCTCTTGTGGAATGGAGCGAGCCAAGTCGCCAAGGGTGGCCAACTCGCAAGGGTGAAACCCGTGCTGTCGTACACAACTCGTGGCCGCCACCGGCCGGCTTGCCCGGCCGGAGCGATGGTCAGTGGCTAACACGCGCCGATGCCCCGCACGCCACCTGCGGGCTTGTCCCGCCGGAGCGATGGTCAGTGGCTAACACGCGCCGATGCCCCGCACGCCACCTGCGGGC
>PWXP01000325.1 GCA_003561895.1 Planctomycetaceae bacterium
GGACAGTCCCATTTTCGCGGCGGAAACGGCCATTCATTGGGCAAATCGCCCTTTGCGCCGCGAAAATTGGGACGGTCCCCCTGTGAACGGTTACAAAAACATTATCCCAAAAGCTCTTACGACACGGCAAGCCCATTTTGTCCAGAAACAAACCCCCTTTAGCCGTTGGTGAAGCCCCCCATCCGCTGCACTTCATCGCTGCCGTAACTGTCGGTCTGAAAGGCGGGCTCCACACCCTCGGCGGCGCTGGCCCCCGGCGGCATGCACGGCCCGGTCCGCCTGCGACGCGGCGGCCGCGGCCCCGGCCGGGCCACGCAGCTCGACGAGGTGCTCCAGCAGGATGCGGCGCACCTCCAGCACCGCCGCCGAGTGGGCGTGCAGCGCCGAGTGGTCGGCATCGACGATCAACTCCGAAACGGCGTCGTCGACCTGCGCGCTGTCGATATGCACCACGCCGTCCCCCGTGCCCGAAATGCGGCTGATGAACGAGTCGGGCGGCAGGCGGCCGACGATGTTGTGGTAGGTTACCCACGGCGCCCGCTGCCCGGCCAGCATGGTCTCGAACACCGGGTTCCGGGGCGAGAGCGAGTCGATGCTCGTCTCGATCTTCAGCAGCGTCCCGTCGGCGAACCGGCCCGGATTGTCGCGGTACAGCTTCTGGTAGGGTTGCACCAGCATGGCCGGCAACCGGATCAGCTTCGACATCAGCCATTGCGTCGTTTGGTTCGAAAAGTCGCTGCCCCGGTGCGGCGTGCCGATGGTGACCACGCGGCGGACCGACGGGCTGGGGGTGAAGTAGAAGGCCTCGGCCAGCCTCTGTCGCACCTCCGGCTCGGCCTCGATCGATTCGAGGGGCACGTCGGCCACGAGTTGCCAGAAGTCGTCGCGGCTGTGAAGCGTCTGGAGCCGCGAGACCAGTCCCCCCATGCTGTGCCCCACCAGCACCGTCTGGTCCAGGGCCGGCTCCTGCCGGTACGGGTCGAGGGTCTGCCGCGCCTCGGCCAGATCGGCGCGGAGTTGCGCCGCGCTGATCCAGAACGGCTGACCCGTCGGGTACAAGTAAAACCAAATCTGGTAGTGGTCGCGAATCTGCGGCGCGCTGCGCAGGTCGTTGAACATTTCCATCCAGGTCATCGGGCTCGACCACAGCCCGTGCACCATCACCACGGGAATCTTGCCCGGATCGTACGGCTCGAGCATGTAAAGGCCCATGATCGGGTCGGGCCGGTCGGGGCGCATCCGCAGCAGGTCGTCGGGCCGCAGCAGGCCCACCGTCGCCAGCGCGTGAAACTCGGGCTTCGACAGGAAGTAGGCCAGCGGGGTGGTGAAGTCGGCCTCCAGCGCCACCCGCCGCCTCCGCACGCGCGTCTCGGCCGTCACGAGCGGGTCGTAGAACTCCAGCACGCCCTGCCGGTTGGATGAAGGCGCGCCGGTAATCGGGTTGCGCCTCGACGGCAACGGCCGGAAGAAGGCCGTGACCGGGAAGCTCAGGTCGGTCGGATAGTGCCGGGCCACCGGCGGCTCGCCCTCGTAGCTTCGCCGCACGGCAATCAGCGGTACGCCCAATCCGTGCGTCCGGTAGTGGTTCTTCAGCCCCTGGATTTCATAGTCGGAGACGAACTCGAAGCGGTCGATGTCGCGCGCCTGCCACCGGGTGCTGCGCAGCACCGTGGAGACGTCGCAGTCGCCGCCGGCCATGTGCAGCGTCGTACTGGTGCCCGCAATCAACTCCCCGCGGCGCCGGCTCATGCGCAACAAGGCCTCCAGCGCCCCGTTGTATAATTCGCACGCGCCGCGAAACTGGGGATCGTAGGCGTTGCGGGTCGCTTCGAACCGCGGGTCGAACAGGTACTCGTAGGCCTTCATCATCGCGGCCCCGTACAAGTCCATCGCGATGCGCTCGTCATAAACCTCGGCTTGCTTGCCGGCCAGGAAGGCCAACTCGGCGAAGGCGTACACCTTCTCAGCGGTCGGATCCTGCTCGATGATCGCCTGGAGCCGGTCCAACAGCGGCCGGGGATCGCCGTGGGTGGCCTCGGTCAGGTGGTACACCCGGAGCAGTTGCAGCGTGCGTTCGCTCGGCTCGGGGCCCGAACGCGCGGTCAGCTTCAGCCGCTCGCTGAGCGGCGTGTGGGGTACGGAACGCAGGCTGACGCCGGTCGACGCGCAGCCGCCCGCCACCAGAGCCGCCAAGGCCAGCACCATCGGCAGCAGAAGCCGGACCGGCGGCGCATAGGATTCCGGGAAGCGCGCCGCGGCGCCCTGCTGAGGTGGGCCGGGCAGACGGGTTCGTGATGTCCGACGTAGGTACGTCATTCCCTGCGAGGGCTGCCGTGCGAAAAGACGGAAACAAGAGAAGATGGGAAAGGCCCCGACGCGGGTCCGGAGCAATCCACACTCGAATACGGACCTTACGCACTAGAGGGGCCGGAAGTCAATGGCGATTGAGGCGCAAGCTCGTCAAACGTTTCCTTCCACACGCAGCCGCCCCACGAGAATCCCACGCCAAACCCGATTTGCAACGATCGCGTGCCCGGCCGCAGGCCGCCGTTGACGCGGAGACCGCGGATGAGCACCGGGATCGTCGAGGACACCGTATTGCCGCATGTCTCCAGGGCCTCGGGCATTTTCTCCGCCGGAACGTGGAGCCTGGTACGCAGGTGTTCGGTCATGTAGCTGGTGGCCTGGTGCACCAGATACAGATCGACGGCCTCCCGGTCCAATTGGGCGGCCTTGAGCAACCGCTTCACCAGGGGCGGAACGACGTCGACGGTGAACTTCACCAGCGCCGGGCCGTCCATGAACAGGACGCTGGGCCATCGCTTCCGCTTGCTGGGCTGGAGGGCCTCGTCGGGCGGGCGCATGCCCCCCTCGGTCACCATCAGCGCGCTGGCCCCGCGACCATCGGTTCCGAAGATGAACGGCCCCAACGAGGGCTCGTCGGCCGCCTCGACCAGCGTGGCAGCGGCGCCGTCGCCGAAAATGGGGCGCAAGGCGCGGTCGGCCGGGTCGATGTACTTCGAGTAGGTCTCGGCGGTGATGAAAAGAATCCGCCGGGCGGCGCCGCTACGGATGAGGCCATCGGCCAGGGCCAGCCCGTACACGTAACCCGAGCAACCTAGGTTGAAATCCAGCGCCCCGGTCGAGGTGGGCAGGGACAACCGGTCCTGCATGAGGCAGGCGGTGGTGGGCATGGGCAAGTCGGGCGTTTGCGTGCATAGCAGCAAAAAGTCGATCGAATTGCGGTCGATCCCGTATTCCGCAAACAGCTTTTCGGCCGCCGCCACCCCCAGGTCGGAGGCGCATTCGCCCTCCGCGGCGAGATGCCGCTCCCGGATGCCCGTCTTCTTGTAAATCAAATCCATGTCCCAGCGCGGATTCCGCCGCGCCAGCAGATCGTTGTCTTCGATCAGCTCGGGAAGGTAAATGGCAATCGGACCGATGGAACCGAACTTCATGGCGTACTTTCCAACTAGCAGGCCCCGCCGGCACATCCGCGGGGAAGCATGAGAAGATAGCAAAGCCAGGAGGGGCGGGTCAATCCCACTTCCGGAAACGGCAAAGCCATAGTCGGCGGACCCCGGAACCGTTTACGGGCCGGCCGTCCCCCTTACCGGCCGAAGGGGACAGTCCCATTTTCGCGGCGCAATGGCGTTATCCACGAGGGATACCTTCTCCGCCACAAAATTGGGACACTCCCCCGTGAACGGTTACCGGAACTCGCTCGCAACGTTGTGGAACGAGA
>PWXP01000358.1 GCA_003561895.1 Planctomycetaceae bacterium
AAAATTAATAATATATTTACCTTCCCCTTCTTTTACGACAGAAAAGTCTTTTCCTAATCTGATTTCTCCATTTTCCCTAACTGTTCCTCTCACCAGCCTTAGGCTACCTCCTTCGCTTGTTGGATGCGTAATAATAGGAGCATAAAGATTTTTTCTAATAAATTCTCGTACAATATCTGAGTTGTAATCTAATGATACCGAAACTTCAGCAGCTCTTGAAGAAGATGGCTTGTGTTGAGTTGCTACCTCGTGACATTTATTTTGTCCTTTCACAAATATCAGGATATATGCAGTTCGATACTTAAAAATAAGATCACTCGGACGACCCAACTCTGATCCAGATGTTGGACCTCTCTCTAATCTAAATGCTTGGGTTGAATTAATACTTTTAAGCAGCTTGTTTGCACTGGATGTACTCTCGGAGGGAGCATTTCTCACGGCATCCATAGACGCAGTTATCACAAGATCTCCATATGTTGCATTAACATGATTATTAATCCAATCAGCCCATGTGTTCCAATTAGCTGGATTATCATAGACATCCTGGTGATGTTCAGTTTTCTTTACCTTGTCAGAGTTAAGGATAATTGTATTTAGTCCTCTGCGTGGGAGGGTAAAATTAATTCGATGGTTATTGATTCTAACAATAGGGGGGGAAGTACGAGTGCCTGAATTGCCGGATGCTGACACGAAAATCTTGAATGAATCAACACTAGCTTCAGTTTGGGAATGGTTGTCGATATAAACTTGGCCTGTGATAGAGAGATTACCTGTGATCGCAGCATCGCCGCTAACCTTAAGTTGCTCCGTGCTGGGTTCACCTCCAATGCCAATCTTACCGGTTAGGGTGCTGGTACCTGCAACAGTCAGTTTATTACTGGCACCTGTGATAGAGAGATCGCCTGCGATCGCAGCACTGCCTTTCACCTGTAGCTTTTCTGCATTGTCCCCTGTGGCTGGAGCAACGCCAATACCAACATTACCTGTTAAAGTGCTTGTTTTGGTTACCGTTAATGTCTTGCTTACTGATAGGCTATCAATCGCAGCACTGCCTTTCACCTGTAGCTTTTCTGCATTGGCCCCTGTGGCTGGAGCAACGCCAATACCAACATTACCTGTTAAAGTGCTGGTTTCGGTTACCGTTAATGTCTTGCTTACTGATAGGCTATCAATCGCAGCACTACCCTTCACCTGTAGCTTTTCTGCATTGGCACTTGTGGCTGGAGCAACGCCAATACCAACATTACCTGTTAAGGTGCTAGCCTCGGTTACCTTTAAGGTCTTGCTTACTGATAGGCTGTCGATCGCAGCACTGCCTGTCACCTGTAGCTTCTCTGCACCTGTGCCGGGTTCACCCCCAATGCCAACTTTACCGTTAAGGGTGAGCGCTTTCTCGATGGTAAGTGGGCCTTGAATAGTGTCGGTTCCCTGGCGGTTTACCTTAGCCGTGTCGAGGCGCATGACCTCATTCATGGCAGCGTTCCAGTCCTCTGAGCGGATGACATCGCCAGATTTTTTGTCGTTGTGTGTAAAAGGAGCGTTGCCGTTAGTTTCTGTCATAGCAGCGTTAGAGGTGGATGGGCAGAGGGATAAAGGATGGGTGGGATTTAAAAAATAATTTCCCAAACTAAGGTGAGCTTGAAATCGTTGGTTTTGGGAATGCCGGGAAAGACAACTCGGTTGTACATTACCCCCGTATTCATATCTTTGGCGTTAAATAACCCAGCTTCTTTAAGAATGTAGGGCTGGCCGTTGTTGTTGGCTGGGTCAAGGTCAGTTAGGTCTAGGTCGGCGCTAAAACGGATGAGGCTGCTTTTGTGGCTGGGTTCGGGCTGCGCCGGGCTGGCGGTGCCAGGGGATGACAGCGGATGTACGCTTAAATCTCGGCTGGCGTCAAAGGCTTTGAGCCGTTTGCGCCGGACCTCTTCGACCAGGGCGGTAATGGAATTGGTTTTTGCAGTAATTATCTGCCCACTTAAACAAAATATTTTTACATAATGAGAGATGAAGATGGAACATAAACTTTCGGAGCCTTAGTTAATGGGACAGAATTACCCGAATGCAAATCTATGCCATACCATTCAATGACGAGATCTGTAAGTTTCAGGCTGCTAGCATCTTCTATTCGTCCTAAATCAATATCAACTCCTATAGGCAACTTCGAAGCTCCTGCCCCAAGTTCATTACCAATCTTTACATTGAAGCCCAACTTAAAAATAGAGTCATATTTCTGCTTTTTGCCTTCCACTGTTGATCGAAAACGGAGTGATTGCAAAATATGATTGTTGGTATCTGAAAGATTTCTCATAGTCTCTGAATCAAGGGTGTAATTCTGCGAAAGCCGATCCGAGCCAGATATATTGTCCTGTAGCTTAAGAGCAACAGGATCTCGAGAGATAAAGGTGGCTTCAATAAATGTTCTTGTCTCAATAAATGGCCTTTCCCGGTCTTCCCTATTTGGCTCGGTTGTCATACCTTGTACGATGGAACGTAATTCGAACAGAAAATATTTTAGAGCTTCTTCTTGAGAAAGACTGTTTAACTTTAAAGCTTTCGCCAATTCCGCAATATAATTTTCGTCAATTGAGTCGCCATAAAGTTTGTCCCTCAAAGTTTTAAGAATAATTGAATGTCCAACACAGAAGCCGCTTCCTGGCAGGAGATGTGCGTTTTCGTTGTCATCACTTGGTGATCTCCAATAGGCTACTGCAGAATGGTAAGACAACGAATTTACAAACATGTATCCTTTTCTGGCCTGAACTCCTTTCTCTGTTTTTTTGTTGACAAACCTAATAGATTTGTCTTCTTTCAACAAATCCATTTCAGCTTCATTCTCACTTTCCTTCAGCAAATTCGCTTTGGCTAATGCTGTGGCTTCAAGTTCTGCCCCCACTTGCTTGAAATACATTTGGGTTCTTTGTGTCTTAAAGGTTTGATTGGAAAGTTTTGTCTGATACGTATAGCTGCTAATCTTGCAACTTCCCTGAACCTGAGCCTTCGCTTCTGCCTCTGTGGATATAGAAATACCTGCCGCCACTTTTGCAGATGCTCCTAGTTTAACTCCTGCTTCAGCATTATAGGCATGAGAGAATAAAGAGAAATAAACCTCGTCTTGAGAGTTGAATCGACCATTTTTATCATTTTTGCTAGTAATCAGTTTAAATAAACGATCTTCCACTTCTGAAACTTCATTAAAATGAACGGGGGTTTGGGCTGACACTTTTAACCAAATCCCTTCAACACCTCCACCTACTGATGCAGTTGCTTCTGCACCGACGTTCGCAGCCAGACGGGTATCGAAGCTTAGCGAAGCGACTTCAAGCCTATCCACTACATTACTACCCCCTGGATCAAGACGAATGCTAGTGCCTAGTCCTGCTGATGCCTCTATGCCAACTTCCAGGTTTACCCCGAAAGTTCCCTCAGAATAGTAACCATTCAAATCCATCAAGCAATATCTTTTTAGATAATCATTCTCAGCATCTGGTGATTGACATTCACTTACAATTAAGCGGCTGGCCACAGACTTGGCACCAACTTCCACCCCAACATTCGCTTTAAAACAAGGGAACAGTAGTTTACCGACGTCTACGTTTACTTTTACTTCTCCGCTATTTCCGGAGGTTTGTAAGGCGAAACTACTTGAACCAACAACATCATTATTTGCAATTAATAAATTTCTCAATTCAACTTTAAAATTCTCATTTGTTATCCCATTTGGCCCATAA
>PWXP01000661.1 GCA_003561895.1 Planctomycetaceae bacterium
CGAAGGAGGATTGCCCTGAAACCCCGCACTTTCCAGATCAGTATGCTCACCGTGGTGGTGTTGGTGGCCCTGCGGTTGAGTATTGGCGTTCACTTCCTCTATGAGGGGGTGTGGAAGATCGGCAACCCCGATTTTTCGGCCGAAGGGTTCCTGGCCACCGCGAAGGGGCCCGCCGCACCGTTGTTCTACGCCATGCTGCCCGATATCGACGGTCGCAGCCGGCTGGAAATTGAGACCGTGCCGGTGGCCGACGCCCTGCGCGACGCCCTGCGCGACCACCGCGACGTAAACGAGACGCGCATTTCGCGCGAACTCGGCGGCCGCGAGAACGAAGAGAGCGAACAGAAGCTGCGCGATTTCGTGGCCGACAGCCTTCGCTTGCTGTGGGAAACGGAAGACAAGCTCGACGCGCTGCTCGGCCGCGAGCGGGAGGCGATGGTCGGCCTGCTGGGCCCGGAAGCCGACATGGAAGAGGCCGACGCCGCGCGCGAGAAGCTGGCTTCCTGGGTGGCGAAGCTGGGTGAACTCGAAAGCGAGTTCGAGGCCGAGATGGCCGACCTGAAGATCGCCGCCGTGGGTGGCGGTCCGCCCCCCTATGACCCGGCCGTTCCGCCCGCCGATGCGTTCGACGCCGACGCCGCACTGAGCGCCGGCCAGGTCTCGGGCAACGGCAACCGGGCCGTGCTGGCCGTCGAGGACCGCGTGACCGGGGCGCGGCAATACGTCGACCGCTGGAAGGACCTTCAGCGGGCCGTGGTCCGCAAGTACGCGCCGACCGACCAGCAGAAGCTGGACCTCGAGCGGCTCGTGCGCCGGTACCAGCAGTCGGTCGAGGACTACACGTTCGACGCCTTGGAGGACATCGAGGCCTACTTCGACTCGCTGGCCCGGTGGGAGGCCGACCGATACGGACCCAACCGGGGCGCCCACCACCAGAAGCAGCGGGGCTGGGAGAAGATGCACTGGTTGCGGGCCGAAGCCCGGGGCTTCCTCGGCGAATTGGACGAGATGGAGCGGGGCCTCCACCATGCCATGTGGGACGTGCTCGACGAGCCGCAGAAGCAGCGCGGGTTCCTGCCGGTGGGCTGGACCCGAACCGACCTGCTCGACTTCGCGGTCACCTGGGGTCTGACGGCGATCGGGGTGTGCCTGATCCTGGGGCTGTTCACCCGGCCGGCGGCCCTTGGCGGCGCCGTGTTCCTGGTGTTCGTGCTGCTGACGCAACCGCCGTGGCCGACCATTTACCCACCGGCGCCGGAAGTGGTGGGCCACGCCCTGGTGGTCGACAAGAACTTCGTCGAGATGGTGGCCCTGCTGCTGCTGGCCACCACGGCCGTGGGCCGGTGGGGCGGCTTGGACTATTTCGTGGAGAATTTCGCAATCCGCGTTTATGAGAAGGTCGCCAAGAAGCCCGAACAGCCGGAAACAACCCCCGCGTAATAACGGGCAGACGTGGATGGTTCCCACCGTTTCGCGAACCGGTTCCACCACGCGGCGATCCTCCACCAGCAACCAACAACCAGTAACCAACAACCTGACAGCTTCAATGCCGAGGGAGACCTCCGATCATGATGGAACTATCCGCTGAACAACGCGAAGCCGGAAAGCGCGATTTCGTCGATGCGATCAACGGCGCGGTGCACGGGCCTGCCGGCACCGTCCATCGGCGCGATTTCCTCAAGGAAAGCGCGGCGGCCGGGGCGGTGGCCGTGGGCGGAATGGGCGCATTCTATTTCGGCTATGGGGCTTCGGTCACCAAGCCGGTGCGCGTGGGCGTCATCGGCACCGGCGACCAGGGCAACGTGCTCATGGGCGCCATCAACCCCGACTACATCGAGGTGAAGTCCATTGCCGACATCCGGCCCTACAACATCCACCGGGCGTTCCACGGCGACGTGTACAGCGACGCCGCCCTGGAGGCGCGGCCCGGCCTGTTGCGACGGTTCGGCTGGAAGACCGAAGAGGAGGCGCGACGGCACGTACAGGTGTACGGTCCCTGGCAGGAGCTGATTGCCAACGCCCGGCGGGACGGCCTCGAGGCGGTCATCGTCGCCCTGCCGCTGCACCTGCACGCCGCTGCGTCGATTTGCGCGATGCGGGCAGGCCTGCACGTGCTGACCGAAAAGCTCATGGGATACAGCGTCCACGAGTGCAAGGAAATGGCCCGGGTGGCGAAGGAAACCGGCCGGTATCTGGCCACCGGCCACCAGCGGCATTACAACATCCTGTACGACAACGCCGTCGATCAAATCAAGCGGGGCCTGCTGGGCGACCTGCATTACATCCGCGCCCAGTGGCCCCGGGGCAACCTGCCGGGCCGCGATAGCTGGCAGCAGCCCATGCCACCGGAAGTGAAGCCCGACGACCCCCTGGCCGATCAGTTGGCCAACCAGCTTCGGAGTTGGGGCCGGCGGCTGGAGACGGCCCGCGGAAGGGAAATCGACGAGTGGCGCCGCCGAGTGGCGCAACTGGAGGCGCAACTGGCCGACGCCATCCTCCACGAGGAAAGCGAGGATGGAAGGCGCCTGGTCGAGAAGCACGGGTATCGAAACGAGCGGTTCGAGTTTCCCGGCGGGGTGGTCTACGAACGGCCCGCCATCGAGGAACTCCTCCGCTGGCGGCTGTGGGAGCGGACCGGCGGCGGCCTGATGGCCGAATTGGGCAGCCACCAACTCGACGCGGCCTCCATCTTCATGGCCGCGGCCCACGGCGGCGAGAAGCAGCTCCCGCTGAACGTGGTGGCGGCGGGCAACCGGCCCGTCTTCGGACCCGACCGCGAGGCCGACTGCCACGTCTACTGCATCCTCGAATTCCCCGCGCCCGGCTACGATCCCGACGACCCCGTGGGGCGGCGCAAGAAGGTGGCCATGCAGTACGCTTCGATCAATGGCAACGGCTTTGGGGGGTACGGCGAAATCGCCTTCGGCACCGACGGCACGCTGATCCTCGAACGGGAGCAGGAGGCCATTCTGCTGCAAACGGCGGCGCGGGCAAGCCGCATGCGGGTGGAGGAGGCGCCCGCGCTGGATACCCAAGCCTCGCCGGGCATGGAGTTGGCCGAGGAGGCGGGCTCGGCCGTGCAGGTCAGCCGCGGCTACAAGGAGCAGGGCGAGCACTGGGCGTGGTGCATCCGCAACCCGTCGCCGTTGAATCAGCCCCGCTGCCACCCCGAGGTGGCCCTTGGCGACGCCGTCATCACCCTGGTAACGAATCGCGCCATGCAGCGGCGCGAGCGGATCGTCTTCGAGCCCGAATGGTTCGATCCCGAGCACGACGCCACGCCGGAAGGTGTGAAACCCGATACCACCCGCGACATCTACACACTGTAAACGCCCCGCCCCGCACAACCCCAAGAGCATCCTTTCCGGAGAGACAGAACCATGCACTTGCAGCCCGAAGATCTGGCCGTCGGCAAGGAGAACTTCTTCGCCGCCATTGGCAGCGACGCGCGGGGGCCCGGCGGCTCCGCCAGCCAGCGCGAGTTCCTCATGCCCCGCATCCAGGACGCGCTCGAGGTGGGCGGCCTGCCCGCCCACGCCTACTTCGGTTACGACGCCGTGCTCGACGAGCCGCTCCGCGTCGGGGTGATCGGCACCGGCGACCAGGGATGCGTGCTCATCGGCGCGATCAATCCCGAGTTCGTCCAGGTGAAGGCCATTGCCGACGTGCGGCCCTACAACCGGCACCGGGCCTTCCACGGCGACGTGTACAGCGAGGCCGCCGCCG
>PWXP01000101.1 GCA_003561895.1 Planctomycetaceae bacterium
CGCGATGAGCGAGCGGATTTGGAACCCGGCCGCCGGGCGCGATTTTGAGGATTTTTCGCGGCGGTTGCGGGCCACCGACGCCGGGCTGACGGCCCTGCTGGGCGACAGGTGAGCTGCCGGGATAAACCGGCGGGGCGCACGTGTTTTTTGGAGTGGGGGAACAGGGATTGGCGCGTTCGAGGACAAAATATCGAAGGAGCCGCATTGGTGCAAGTAACCCCCACAACCCGCTCGGCGAGTCGGCCGCGACGTGCTGTGCCGGCGGCGCCGACGCTTGCTTACGCGCCGCACCTGGCCGAGACCCTCCCCCGGCTGCGGCAGTTGTACGACCGCCGGGCGGGCGACCGGATTTTCGCCCGGTTCCCGCTGCCCACGCCCGCCCTGAAGCGTTTCGCCCAGCGATACGGTGAAGGGTTTTGCGAGTACCCGAGCGTGCCGGAGCGGATTGCCTTCTGGGACGAGCACTTGGGCGAGTTGGGGGCGCTGGAGGACGACAACCTGCCGGCCGCGTACCTCAGCGAGATGGACCAGGGCCTCTACGGCGGCATGTTGGGAGGCAAGGCGCAGTTCCTTTCCGATCCGGCCACCGGCTGGATCAGCTCGATGGTCAAGCCGTTGCTGCGCGATTGGTCGGAACTCGACCGCCTGCGCTTCGATCCGGAGCACGCTTGGTGGCGGCGCTACCTCGAACAGCTCGAGCGGTACGTTGAGGCGGCAAGCGGCAAGTTCTGCTTGAGCCATTTCATCCTGATCGACGGGCTGAACTTCGTGTTCGAGCTGGTCGGCGCCACGGGCACGTACCTGGCGCTCGACGAGCATCCCGCCGAGGTCCGCCGCGCCATCGAGTTCGCCTTCGACTTGAACGTGCGCGTCCAGGAAGCGTTCTTCGACCGCGTGCCGCTCTTCGAAGGGGGAACGGCGAGCAACATGGCCGGCTGGCTGCCCGGCGGGCGCATCGTCTCGGAAAGCGTCGATCCGTTCCACATGACCAGCGTCGATTACTTCGAGCGCTGGGGCCGCGAACCGGTCGAGCGCATGTTGAATCACTTCGACGGCGGGGTGTTCCACCTCCACGGCAACGGGCGACATCTGCTCGAGGCCGTGTGCTCCCTTCGCGGCGTGAAGGCCATCTTTCTGGGCGACGACAAGCCGTTCCCCGCGGCGTTCGACATTCGGCACGAACTGCGCGCCCGCGCCGGCGACGTGCCGCTGATCCTCCAGGCCGAGTACGAGCCGTTCCGCGCCGCCTTGGCCGAGCGCAGCCTGCCGGGCGGGATGCTGTACGTCGTGGCCGGCGCGCCCGACGCGTCGGCGGCGAACCGGTTGATGGACGAGGTGCGGGCATACAGCGTGTAGCGGCAAAGAATGCACGGCAATGTCGACGCCGTAGGGGATTGCCTTTCCACGGCCTATTTGGCTCCGGTGGCCGGCTACGGTCGATCGACCTGGATTTTGTTGACCAGTTGGCAGTCGCCAAGCACGGCCGACGCCGCTGTCTGGGCCACCTGCTTGTGGTAGTAGCTCGCCACGCGGCCCTCCAGCCGGACGATGCCGTCGGCGGCGTGGATCTGGACGCCGGCGCCGGCAAAACGCCCGGTGGCCTGCAAGGCACGCGCCACGTCGGCCCCGAGCCGGCGTTGCTCGGTGACGGGCGAGGGAGAATTGGCAAATGGGGTCTTATCATCCATGGGGTGGTGTCCTTGGGGGTGCGAGTTGCACGGGCCGATTGTGGGGCGGCGGTTCACGCGTGGTACGCCTGCCGGTGGGAACAGCTCGACTCGAACAGGGCGAGGAGCCGTTCGGCGCGTTCCAGCAGGACCCCCGCGCCGTGGGCGGCTACGCCACGCTGGTGGGGTACGTCGCACGCGAGGAACGCGCTGCGGCAGTGCGTGCAGTAGACACGTTGGCCAAGATATTCGACCTGAATCACGAGCTTCCGCCCGCAGGTGGGGCAAGATTGCTGAAAGTAAGTGGTAAAGGGTGCCTCCGGGTCGGGGTCAGGCGGGAGGGCCGTCCCAAGGCGCCGCGTCGCGGCAATCGGGCGCTGCGAAGGGTATTCGAGCGAGTTCATGGTGCGTCCTTTCTATGTCCACAAAGTGCAGGGCTGCGCTAAAGGGTTTTGCTGTTGGGGGGCGGGGGCGGTACGCCCTGCCCCCGGCGCCGCCTAAACAAGGCAGCGCTGCGGACGGGTGGCTGGGGCGGGCTGGCGGCGTGCCGGCCGGGCCCGACCCACCCTCCGGTTCAGGTCGGCCTGCGCCATGGCCAAGCCCACGCCGTCGAGCAGGCGTTCCATGGGCACCGGCTTCTGGAAGCAGGCGTGCGCGGCGACGCCCGTACGGCGGGCCAGCGCCGCCGGCGGGGCGTTGCCGAGGATGAAGACGGCGGGCGTTTCGGCCCCGCGACCCATCTCCAACCAGAACGCCGCGACGGCCGCGTCGCCGCCCCACGTGGCGTCCAAGTCAATGACAACCACCTCGGGCGCCAGCCGGCGCGCCTTGACCAGCCAATCGCTCCGATTGTGGGCGACCTCCACCCGGAAACCGCATTGGGAAAAGAAACGTTTCAGTGCACGGTGCGACGGGAATTCGCCGCCGGTACTCAGTATGGTGGCATCCATGAGCATCCTGCCTTTTTGCCGTGAGTGTGTAGGAATGGGTTTTCCTCTGCCGCAACGCCCCGAAGGCGCCGCGCAGTTCTTGATGGGTTAGTGGTAGCCATTCTGCCAGTGCTTCAGCCGGCGCTGGAGGGTGCGCACGGAAATGCCGAGCGTCTTGGCGGCGCGGGTGCGGTTTCCCCGCCATCGATCCAGGGTCTGCTGAATCACGGCCCGTTCGACGTCCTCCAGCGTCAAGCCCTCGGGAACTTCAAAGGGGTCCGCCTCCCGCTTGGGTTGCCTCCCGACCATGTCGGGAAGGTCTTTCACGGTGAGCGTCGGCGAATCGGCCAGTACAAACATGCTTTCCACGCAGTTGCGCAACTGGCGGATGTTGCCCGGCCAATGGTACGTCTGCAAGAATGTCATCAAATCTCGGTCGGGTTCGGGCCGAGGCTGATCGTAGGCCTCCGCAAACTCGTCGAGGAACCGGTGAACCAGCGGTTCGACGTCCTCGGGCCGGTCGCGCAGGGGAGGCAGGTTGATGGCCACGACGTTCAGCCGGTAGTAGAGTTCCTCGCGGAACTCGCCGTCGCGGACCATCTTCACGAGGCTCCGATTCGTCGCCGCAATGACGCGGACGTCCAGGCTCCGGTCCTCGTTGCTGCCGACGGGCGTAACGCAGTGGTTCTCGAGTACCCGGAGCAGCTTGGCCTGGCATTCCAGGGCCAAATCGCCGATCTCGTCGATGACGATCGTGCCCCCCTGGGCGGCTTCGAACCGGCCGATTCGCTTTCCCGTCGAACCGGTGAAGGCCCCGGCCACGTGTCCGAAAAGCTCGCTTTCGATCAGGTTTTCGGGCACGGCTGCCATATTGACCACCACCAGCGGGCAGTTTCGGCGTGGGCTGTTGGCGTGGATCGCTTCGCCGATCAGTTCCTTTCCCGTGCCCGACTCGCCGGTGATCAGCACCGTGGCGTCGACCTTTGCCGCCCGGCTGGTCTGATCGAGGACCGGAAGCATCAGGTCGGAACAGGTGGTGAGTTTGTCGAACACGGGCTTTCCGGCTCGTACTGCAGCGAGGGTTTGCATGGTTGCATCTTCCTGACGTGTCTGAGGAAAGCCGGCCCGTTCGCCTTTGGGGGTCCGGCGGGTTATGTTTTGGAGAGGACGGCCGTGCTACCTCCGTTTTGGGGTCGCGAACCCGCTTTCGGGCTGCTGCGCCGCCAAAACGCCTGCCGTCTCCTCCGGCGATGACGAACGTAAGTCATTCTCGCATACCCGCGAGCCGCGCCAATTCTTAATTTGTCTGATTTCGATGTAGTGGAATCCATTATCCCCAGCGGAGGCGAGAGAGCCTGACTTCCCGATCCGCACCCCCGCTTTGCCCGGTAAATGTCACGTTTTTTTTGACTTGTCCAGGCTCGGTCCTGCAGGGAATCCGGCACCGCGTGCCACGGATGCAACCGGCGGCGTGTCCGACTCGGCACCCTTGACCGCGCTCGAAAGCCCTGCTATGGTATGGGGTGGGAGAAACATCTATGTCGGAACCCGCGGCCATCGAGATTCAACCCTGCGGTCCGGTCGATGCGCGCATTCGTCCGCCGGGCTCGAAGAGCATCACGAATCGGGCTCTGGTGTGCGCGGCGCTGGCCGAGGGAAAGTCGGTCCTGGAAGAGGCGCTCGACAGCGAAGACACCCGGGTGATGATCGAGGCGCTGCGGAAACTCGGTCTGCGGCCCAAGCACGACCCGGCAGCCCGGCAGGTGACCCTTCCGGGGGGCGGCGGTAAGGTGCCGGTAGGCGATGCGGACATTGACGTGGGCAATAGCGGCACGACGCTCCGTTTTTTGACCGCCATGTTGACCCTCGGACACGGGAACTTTCGGTTGGACGGCACGGCACGGATGCGGCAGCGGCCGGTGTCCGACCTGCTCGACGCGCTGGGGTCGCTGGGCGCCGACGTGCTCGACGAGTTGGGAACCGGCTGCCCCCCGGTGCGCGTCCACGCGCGCGGATTGCCCGGCGGACGCGCCGTGGTGGCCGGCAGCATCTCGAGCCAGTTCCTCAGCGCCCTGCTGATGGCCGCCCCCTGCGCCCAGGGACCGGTGGAACTGGCCGTCGAGGGCGAACTGGTTTCCAAACCCTACGTGCGGATGACCCTCGAGGTGATGGAGGCGTTCGGCGTCGCGGTTGGCCGGGAAGCCTTTGAAAGCTTTTGGCTCGACGGCGCGCAGCGTTACGTCGCCCGGTGTTATAGTATCGAGCCCGACGCCTCGGCGGCCAGCTATTTCTTCGCCGCCGCGGCCATCACTGGGGGGCGCGTGACCGTGGAAGGGCTCTCGCAACGGTCCCTGCAGGGCGACGTGGCCTTTTGCGACTGCCTCGCGCAGATGGGCTGCGAGGTGGGCTACGAGGAACAGGCGGTCACGATTCGCGGCGGGCGGCTGCGCGGCGTCGAGGTCGACATGAACGCCATTAGCGATACCGTACCGACGCTCGCCGCCGTGGCCCTGTTTGCCGAGGAGCCGACAACGATTAAGCACGTCGGCCATATCCGCCATAAGGAAACCGACCGAATCGCGGCCCTGGCCGCCGAGCTGCGCAAACTGGGGGCCGAGGTCGAGGAGCGCCCCGACGGCCTGACGATCCGCCCCGGCCCGTTACGCGGCGCCGCGATCGACACCTACGACGACCACCGCATGGCCATGAGCCTCGGGCTGGCGGGGCTCCGCGTTCCGGGTGTGAAAATTCGCAACCCTGAATGCACCGCCAAGACCTATCCGGGTTTCTTCGACGACCTGCGCCGCGTAGCTGGCCGGAGTTAGCGTGGGTAGACGGAGTTAGCGTGGGTAGACGGAGTTAGCGTGGGTAGACGGAGTTAGCGTGGGTAGACGGAGTTAGCGTGGGTAGACGGAGCGTATCTGGCACTTGCAGCGGTCGACGTTATCGAGTAGCTCGTCGGCTCGGCGCAGGAGTGCATTCTTTCCCAGGGCTTCATCTATGCGCAGATTGCTAGGGTCGCTGGCGATCAGCCGCCCCTGACAATGCTGGCAGACGACCTGCTTGCCCAGGTACTCCACGCGAATCTGTAGCAGTCGCCCGCACGTCGGACACTCCTGGACGAAATAGGTGGAGTTCGACATGGCAGCACCTCCTGATTTGCGGGCATTCCATTCACCAAGCCTTCATTCACCAAGCCTTAGTTTACCAGGAGCCGGACGGAGGTCAAGCACAACTCGACCGATCGCACGAAAGTGGGTAAAAATAGGAGGCCTGGGAAGCCTGCGCAGCATTAAATAGGGCCGCGACCAGTGCTCGCGCCACAAGTCGCGTCGGTCGCGTTCTATCGGCGCGACCACCGGTCGCGGCTTTATGCGGCTAACGAATCCGGCGGACCGACTCGATCAGCACCGTTTTCACGGGTGTCTGGTCGAAATGTTCGGTCTGCGTAACCTCCACCTCGGCAATCCGATCCACCACGTCGAGCCCGTCTGTCACTTGGCCGAACACGCAATAGCCGAAGCCTTCGACACTGCGGTCCTGGTGGTCAAGAAATGGGTTGTCCCGCACGTTGATGAAGAAGTGGGCTGTCGCGCTGTCGATTGCGTCGGCGTCGCGGACCATGGCGATGGTGCCGCGGCTGTTCGTCAAGCCATTGTCGGCCTCGTTGCGTACGGGCGTACGGGTTGGCTTGGCCGCGAAATCCGGCGTGAAAAGCCCGCCTAGAATCCCCTGGTTCGCGTATACCTGGTCAAAGATGGTCCCGTCGTAGTGTCCTCGCTCGACGTAGTGCAGGAAGTTGTCCACCGTAAGGGGTGCCTTTTCCGCGTCGAGTTGGAAGGTAATCGCCCCGAACGAGGTCACCATTTCCACGACCGGCCACCTTGCGTCGGGCGCTGGTTGCTCGTCATGCGGGGCGCCATCGTCCTGCCCGGCCTGGCCCGGGCTGTTGATTGCGGCGGCGGGCGCCGTGCCTTCCGAACCGCCGCCCCCACACCCGCCAAGCCCCAGCGGAGCCAGGATGCACATCATGCCGAATGTCGTGTGCCAACTCGATCGCATGTCGAACCCTCCTTGCTAATTGGGTTGGTTCTGCCGGGAACCCCAGCGTCCATCCATAAGTTCGGTTATCATCGAGAGAATGGCATTTCAACGCAACACCTCTTTCTTGGACCCCGAGGCCCCATGGAGTTGGGGTTGTGCGCAATCTACGCAGGCAGGGTGTTGTTTCCGGCCCGGTTAGGTGGTAGCATAGAGGCTCTTCCGTTTCTAGGTGCAGGCCTCGCCAATGTAGTAGGCACACGCCGCTGTGCCGTCTCCCGGAAAAGCAATCTTCACCTAGAAACGGAAGAGCCAGAATAGAATTGCTTCCGTAGGCCGAACTACCCAACGGCCCTAATCGTTGGTAAGGTGATGGAGGTTGGCCAATCGGGTGGGAGAGAGCGGACCCTGCCTGCGGGCAACCGAATGGCATACGCGAAACGATTCCCCATTTGCAAGCATTCAAGCAATGTACAGCCGGTGGTTCAACTTGGCGGTGGTCCTGCTCTGGCTGGCCACGATGAGTTGGCTGGTAAAAAGCAAGGTGCTGCCCCCCCTGCTGGTAGGTGAGCCGCCGAGTTACCAGACCATTCTCGATGGCCGGCGGCGCGAGCCGCCAATCGGGTGGCGCCTGGCGATCAACGAACGCCCGGTCGGCTGGGCCTTAACCACCATCGAGCCGCAGTCGGACGGGCTCATCGAAATCGGCAGCCACGTGCAGTTCGACGAGTTGCCCTTGGACGAATTGACCCCCGCCTGGCTCCGTTCCCTGTGGCGTTGGGTAGACGAGCCGTTGCTGCGGCAAGCGATGGACGTCCGCAGCGCGCTGCTGCTCGACCCGCTGGGCCGGCTCACGCGGTTCGAGTCGACTGTCGGCATCGGGCCCGCCAAAGAGTTGATCTCCTTGACCGGGGAGGTGGTCGGCAGTCAGGTCCTGCTATCGGTGCGCTCCGGCGAGTTCCTGTACCGTTCCGAGGCGCCGTTGCCGGCGCAGGCGTTGGCAGGCGACCTGCTGCAGCCGCAGACCCGACTGCCCGGCCTGCGCCAAGGGCAGGCTTGGACGGTGCCCGTCTACAGCCCGCTCCGGCCTCCCAACCGCCCCCTGGAGATGTTGTACGCGGAGGTTGAGGGGGACCATTTGGTGGCGTGGGAAGACCGCACCGAGCGGGTGTGGCTGGTGGTCTACCGGAGCGATCCTGCTGCGAGTCCGGCCGGTCGGCGGGAGACGCGTGGGCGGTTGTGGGTGCGCCGCGACGGAACCGTACTGAAGCAGGAGGTGTCGCTGTTTGGTTCCCGGCTCACCTTCTCGCGGGTCCCGGAACACGAGGTGCCCGCCCTGCAGGAGGCCGTTGGGCCGAAGCCCGCCCGGGCGAGGCGGCCGGCGGCGAGCCGGGTGGAGCATTGGCCGCTCGACTGGCCGGCCCTTCCACGCAACTGGCATTCGTCCTTCGCCGACCAGGACCGCTGAACCATGATCCAATTCGCCGACGTCGCCCGCAGTTACGATGGCAAGGTCGCCGTGGACGGCCTGACCCTCGAGGTACGCAGGGGCGAGTTGTTCGCTTTGCTGGGGCCCAACGGAGCCGGAAAGACGACCACGTTGAAGATGCTCGTCGGCCTGTTGCGGCCCGATTGCGGCGAGTTGCGCATTTGCGGGCGCGAGGTGGTGGACGATCGTCGCCACGCCGCCCGCTCGATCGGCTACGTGCCCGACGAACCGTTCCTGTACGAGAAGCTGACCGGGCGCGAGTTCCTCGCGTTTGTGGCCGAGATGCGCGGGCTGGATCGGTCAGCCGCGCGGCGGCGCATCGATCGCGAAACCGCCCGGTTCCGCCTCGCGCCGTTCCTGGACGACCTGACGGAAACCTACTCGCACGGCATGAAGCAGCGCGTCGTATTCGCTTCCGCCGTGCTGCACGACCCCCCCGTGCTGGTCATCGACGAGCCGATGGTAGGGCTCGACCCGTGGAGCGTCCGTATGGTCAAGGATCTGCTGCGCGAGGCCGCTGCGGCGGGCCGAACCGTGTTTATGTCGACCCATACGCTCAGCGTGGCCGAGGAGATCGCCGACCGGATTGGTATTTTCCACCGAGGTCGGCTGCATTTTCTGGGTACCGTCGACGAGCTGCGCCAGGTGCGCCGCTCCCACGACGCCTCGCTCGAAGCCCTGTTCCTGGAACTTACTGAAGAGGAGGCCGGACCGGTATGAATGCCGAGACCGACGCCCGCGCCCTTCCCGCAGGGCGCATCCGCAAGTTCCCCGCCGGCGGTCTCTGGGCCCCCGCGCCCCATGACTTCCTCCCCCCGGAACGGGAAGCCCGCGCCTTCTGGCGGCTGCGGGCGCGCGCCGCCGCCACCGTCTTGCGACAAATGTTGCTCCACTGCCGGTTCCGGCTGATCCTGGTGGTCGTGCTCAGCGCGATGCTGTGGGGCGCCCTGTTCTGGCTGGCCCTGGACGGGTTTCAGTTCATTCGCGCCGGCATCGGGCACGCTCCCACGCACGACCAGGTCATTCGCGCCGTGTTCGGAACGTTCTTCGGCGCGCTGATGGTGATGCTGGTGTTTTCATCGGGAATTATTCTGTACGGCTCGCTATTCCAGTCGCGCGAAACGGCTTTCCTGCTCTCGCAGCCGGCGCGAACCCAACGCGTCTTCCTCCACAAATTCCAGGAGGCCGTCCTGTTGAGTTCCTGGGGGTTCGTCCTGCTGGGCAGCCCCATTCTCTTGGCCTACGGTATTGTGGCCGAGGCGCCGTGGTACTATTTCGTGCTGCTGCTGCCGTTCCTCGTGGCGTTCATCTACGTGCCGGCGGCGGGGGGCGCGCTGGTGTGCCTGGCCATCGTGTACTGGATTCCCGCGGCCAGGCTGAAGGTGCTGCTGCTGGGCGTGGCGGCGCTGCTTGGCCTGGCCGCTTGGACGGCTTGGCAGGTGGTGGCCGGGCCGGAAGGCGACCTGCTCACGCCGGCCTGGTTCCAGGAAATGCTCTGCCGACTGAGCTTCGCCGAGGGGCGCCTGCTGCCAAGCTGGTGGCTCAGTTCCGGGCTGCTGGAGGCCACCGACGGCGATTGGTCGCAGAGCGTCCTGTTCCTGGCCCTGATGACCTCCAACGCGTTGATGGGCCGGCACCTCGCGCTGACCGCCGCCGGACATCTGTACCGGCCGGCCTACAGCGCCTTGCACGGTCAGGGGCAGCGCCGGCGCCGGCGCAAGCCGGGCATGCCCCGGTTCGACGCTCTGCTGCTCGCCCTGCTGGCCCCCATCCCGCTCCCCATGCGGCTGCTGGCGCTGAAGGACCTGCGCGTCTTTCGCCGCGATCCCGTGCAATGGTCGCAGTTCCTCATCTTCTTCGGCCTGCTGGTGCTGTACTTCGTGAATATCCGGCGGCTCAGCTACGACATGTATTACGTCGGTTGGGTCAACATGGTCAGCTTCCTCAATCTGGCCGTGGTCGGACTGCTCATGTCGACGTTCACCACGCGGTTCATCTACCCCATGCTCAGCCTCGAAGCCCGCCGCTACTGGGCCCTCGGCCTCATGCCCATCAGCCGCGACGCCGTGCTGTGGAGCAAGTTCTTCTTCGCCCTGGGCGGGACTACCATTCCATGTTGCGCGCTGGTGCTGCTGAGCGACACCATGTTGGGCGTCACGCTCCTGGTGATCCTCTGTCACCAGCTCACGTGTTTGATCCTCTGCGTCGGGCTGGCGGGGATTGCCGTTGGGCTGGGCGCCCGCCTGCCGAACCTGCGGGAGCATTCGCCCTCGCGCATCGCGGCCGGGTTCGGCGGTACCCTGACGTTGGTCGCGAGCACCTTGTACATCCTGCTCGTGGTCCTCCTAACCGCCGTCCCCATGCACTTCTACCTGGCCACCCACGCCAGCCGCGTCATGGAGACGCTGCGCGGCAGCGTCGGGTTCGACATCTGGCTGCTCTGGTGGCTGGGCGCCGGCACGCTGGGCAGCCTCGCGCTGGGCGCGGCGGCCACGGCCATCCCGCTGGCCATCGGCATTCGGGCTTTCCGGCGGCTCGAGTTCTGAACGGGTCCCAACGAGCCCAACCGGTGGGCGCCGCCACGCGCGGGCTGCGCACCGATCAGAACTCAATCGGGTTGTCCGCGCCGGGCACGGTAGGTACGAAGAATACTTTGCCATCGCCCATGCGGCCCGTTCGCGCGGCCTCGACCATGGTGCGCGCCACCTCGTCGGCCCGGGCTTCGTCGACCCAGACGGTAAGTTCGATTTTCGGCAGGAAGGCCAGCGAGTATTCGCTGTCGCGATATTCGTCCAGGTAGCTCTTCTGGCGGCCAAACCCTTTCACTTCGCGCACCGAGCAGGCCTCCAAAGGGGCGTTCTTCATGGCATCGAGCACCCGCTCGGCAAGAAACGGTCTCACAATGGCAATAAGCTGCTTCATGGTGCCAGCCAGTATACCCGACCGGCCGCCGCCGGGGCACCCGGGATGGGCCGCCGGGCGCGGAAGTGCTATCATGCGCCTCGTAGGCGCCATGAGCGTCGTAGGCGTCGTAGGATGGACATTCCTGTCCCTCAACCTGGCAGACGGACAGGAAGGTCCATCCTACCGGTAAATCGTTATCTGCCGCTTGCCGAGTTGCCCCCGTACCCGACGTTTTTCGACTCGATCCGATGCTCCGCTGGCGACTATTGATCGGAACGCTGCTGATCGCCGTCCTCGCGGTCCTTTGCTGGCTCGACCACGAGGCCGCCATGCCGGGCCTTTGGCTGTTCCCGGTTGCATTGGTGTGTACGGTCGCCGCCACCGGCGAGGTGCTGTACCTGGCCAACGCGGCGGGCGTCGAACCGTTGTCCTGGACCGTGTACGCCGGCAACGTGCTGCTGTTGGCAAGCAGTTGGGTCCCGCACACGTGGAAGACGGTGACCGGGGCGATGCCCGGCGCGGCGGCCGGCACGTGGCCCTTGCCGGCCCTGGCGCTGTGCGTGCTGCTGGTCTTCCTGGGCGAGATGTACCGTTTCCAGAAGCCGGGCAGAGCCACGGTCAATGTGGGTGTGGCAATTCTGGCCCTGGGGTACGTGGGGCTGCTGCTCAGCCTGCTCGTGCAGCTTCGCATCCAGTGGGGCATTGGGGCTCTCGTGTCGCTGCTGTTGGTGGTCAAGCTGGGCGACGTGGGGGCGTACACCGTGGGCCGGATCCTGGGCCGACACAAGATCGCGCCCGCCCTGAGCCCCGGTAAAACCTTCGAAGGCGCGGCCGGGGCACTGATCTTCTCCTGCGCCGCCTCCTGGGCAGCGTTCGCATGGGTCATCCCGTGGGCCTCTCCGGAAGCCGCAAGCCCCGGTCCCCGGTGGGGCTGGCTGGTCTTCGGACTGCTCGTCGGAACCGCCGGCATGGTGGGCGATCTGGCCGAGTCGCTCCTGAAACGCGACGCCGGCAAGAAAGATTCCAGCCGTTGGCTGCCGGGCTTCGGAGGCGTGCTCGACATCCTCGACTCCGTCCTGCTGGCCGCGCCCGTCGCTTGGTTCTGCTGGGCGCTGGGCATTGTGGGGCGGTAGCCGAAACGCCCTCGGCGGCGACGTCGAAGGAGCGGTGGGCGCCGTTTCGCAGGGCATGGGAGCCCCGCATGCTTACCGGAAGGGAGCCGCTCGGGTTCCGGTCTTACAGCGCCTCGTGCAAGCGCGCGGCGAACAGCCGGACGAGTTCCCGGGCCACCGCCGCCTTGCTGCCGGCCCATGCGGCCACGACCTTGCCCGTCTTGTCGAGCACCTCTACCGACGTGTCGGCGGCATGGATGGCCGCCGGCCCGTTAACAACGATCAGATCGCAGCTCTTGCGTTCGAGCTTTTGCATCGCCCGCAGGTGCACGTCCTCGGTTTCGAGCGCGAAGCCGACCATCCACTGGTGCCGGCGAACGGCAGCGAGCAAGGCGACGACGTCGGGCGTTTCGACCAGGTGCAAGAGCAGCGGTTCGCCGGTCTTGCGGATCTTCCGGTCGGCGATTTTCACGGGGCGGTAGTCGCTCGGGGCGGCAGCGGCGATCAGCCCGTCGCACATGGGAAACACCGCCAGGCACGCTTCCACCATGTCCTCGGTGGACACCACCGGGATGACCTCCGCGCCGGCCGGGTAGGCCACGTCGACCGGGCCGGTGACGACCACCGCCTGGTGCCCGGCCGCCAGCACCGCCTCGGCCAGCGCCGCCCCCATCCGGCCGCTCGAGGCGTTCGTCAGGAACCGCACCGGGTCGAGGTACTGCCGCGTGGGACCGGAGGTGATGAGGATGCGGGCCATGGCCTGGGGCGGGCGTTACGCCAGCGCGCTTGCAATCGCTTGAAAGATCGCCTCGGGCTCGGCCATGCGGCCGGCGCCCGTCTCGCCGCAACTGAGGTATCCTTCACCGGGCTCAATGAGGAACGCGCCGTCAGCCCTCAATTGCGCAACATTCCGCCGGACGGTCGGCTTCTGCCACATCTGCGCGTTCATGGCAGGGGCGAACAACGTCGGGCCGTCGAAGGAGAGCAGGACGGTGGAAAGCAGGTCGTCGGCCAGTCCCACGGCGGCCTTCGCCAAAATATTGGCCGTCGCCGGGGCCACGCACAGCAGTTCGGCCGGGCGGGCCAGCTCGATGTGCGGGTGGGCGCCCCGGCCGAAGGTGCGCGCGGCCACCGGCCGGCCGGTCAGCGCCTCGAAGGTCTTGGGGCCGACCAGCCGGGTGGCAGAGCGGGTCATGACGACCGTCACGCCGGCACCGGCCTGGACCAGCCGGCTTACCAGCACCGCCGTCTTGTAGGCGGCAATGCCGCCGCTGACGCCGATCAGCAGTTCGCGGTCCTTCATCGTGACCTTACAGCGTGCGGAAGTCGAGTTCCGGCGGCCCGCCCTCTTCGGCGCCGGCGACGGTTTGCAGGTTCAGTTCCGTGTCGAGGAAGACCTTGTCGTGCAGGATCTCCTGGATGACGATTTCCAGCCGATCCTTCGTATCGAGCCGCACCAGGGGCCGCGCTCCGGCATTCAGCGCCACCAGCCGTTTCTGAATGAGCGTGGAAAGTTTGAACCTTCCACCCACCTTGCTGACAATCGCCTCTTCCTTCAGTTCATCGAGCATACGTGTGCTTCTCCGCTTCTTGGTTTAGGATGTGGCATATTTGGTCGACCGCGTGATCGACGCGGTCGTTGGTGATCTGAAACCGGTATCGGTCAGCCAGGGCGATTTCGTCGCGTGCGCAGGCCAGCCGGCGGCGGACGGCGTCTTCGTCCTCGGTAGCCCGCCCTCGCAAGCGGCGTTCCAGCTCCTTGGCCGACCCCGGCTGGATGAAAAAGGTCAAGGCGTCCGGGTGCCGTTCCATCACGGCCAGCGCCCCCTGCACATCGATTTCCAGGACCGGCCACTTGCCCGCCGCCAGGGCGGCGTCCACCTCGCTCTTGAGCGTGCCGTACCAGTGCCCGCCGTCGAACACCCGGAAACACTCGAGGAACTCGCCGCGGCGCCGGCGGGTGTGGAACTGCTGTTCGCTGAGGAAGTGGTAGTCGACCCCGTCGCGCTCTGCCGGCCGCGGCGGCCGCGTGGTGGCCGAGATGCTCAGCACCAGCGGCAGCCGGCATTGCTGGAGCACCCCGCGCACCACGGTCGTCTTTCCCGCACCCGAAGGCCCGGAAAACACCACCAGTTTTCCCGATTCGACTTGCGGCTGGGTCATTCCACATTCTGGAGCATCTCGCGGATTCGCTCCACCGCGCTCTTGATTTCGATGACCTGCTGGGCGATCTCCACGTCGTTGGCCTTCGAGCCGATCGTATTGGCCTCCCGCAGCATCTCCTGCGAAACAAATTCCAGCTTGCGTCCGGCGCTTTCCGGGCCGGCCAGGATCGCCTCGAACTGCTCCTGGTGGCTCCGGAGGCGGATGATCTCCTCGGAAATGTCGGCGCGTTCGGCAAACAGCGCCACCTCGCGCACCACGGCGGCCGGATCGAGCACCACGGCGGCCGGATCGAGCACCACGGCGGCCGGATCGAGCACCACGTCCAACTCGGCAAGGCTTCTTTGGAGCCGCTCGGTCAGCCGCGCCGCATAATCCTGGGCAACCAGGGAGGCCCGCGCCTCGATCTTGGCAAGGCTCTCCGCCACCTGGCGGCAGTTGGCCGCGAGGTCGGCGGCCATGGCCCGGCCTTCGTCGCGGCGCATCTGCTCGAGGCTGTCGATGGCCGCGGCCAGCGCCTCCTCGATGATCGGCCAATCGTGCTCCAGCGGAATGGCGTCCGGTGGCTGCTCCTGGACCACGCCGGGCAGCGACAGCAACACGGCCAGGGTGACCGTCTCGGCCGCTCCCCACTCGCGCTCCAGCGCGCCGAGCTGTCGACGGTAGTGCCCGAGCACCTGCTCGTTGATCCGAAAATCGTCGGCGCGGGGCGGACGATCGATCCGCAGGTTCACCTGCACCGTCCCCCGGCGGATCCGCCCACGCACCGCCTGCTCGACCCGGGGCTCCAGGGCGTTGTATCCCTCACTGCTGCGCACGCTGAGCTTAAAGAACCGGCTGTTGACCGTCCGCACTTCGGCACCGACGGCCACGCAGGCCTTCTGCCGACGGGCCTCGCCGAAACCAGTCATACTGAGCAGCATTGGGGGCATGCTCCGGGGTGGTGCGGGAAAATGCCAAAAACGCCCTTGCCGATGGGGGCTAGGGTTGAGGGTCCGTACCGCGGCCTTCGTCAGCCGGTGCCGGGCCGACCGGTTCCTCGGGGTCGTCGAACTCCCAATCGTCGTTGGGCAACGGCTCGTCGTTGGTGACCGGCGGTGGGGTCAACGGGCCGGTCGGCTGGAGCCGGTCTTCCGCCCTGCTGAGCACCGCGACGGTAATCAGGCACAGCACGATCCAGAAGGTCGAGACGCCGATGGTCACTTTCGTGAACACGTCGCCGGCCTTGGTTCCAAAGGCGCTCTGGCCACCCATTCCTCCGAACGCGCCGGACAGCCCCCCTCCCTTCCCGCGCTGCACGAGCACGAGCAGGATCAAGAAAAGGGCGGTCAGCACCAGCATAATCATCAAAATTGTCGGCCACATGATTTTCTTTTACCTTAATGTCACGCCTTCACCCCGGCCACAATGCCCAGGAATGAATCGGCTTTCAAGGACGCGCCGCCCACTAAGGCCCCGTCAATATCGGGTTGGCCCAGCAATTCGGCGGCGTTTTCGGGCTTCACGCTCCCCCCGTATTGAATGCGGACGGACTCGGCAACCTGTGCATTATACTGTCCGGCAATGATCTTGCGAAGGTCGGCATGGACCTCTTGGGCCTGCTCGGGCGTGGCCACCTTGCCGGTGCCTATGGCCCAAACGGGCTCGTAGGCGATGACGGTCTTCGCCATCTGGTCGTCGGAGAGGCCGGCCAGCGAGCCTTCGAACTGGGCGCGGATCACTTGGAGCGTTTTTCCGGCTTCCCGCTCCGCGAGCACCTCGCCCACACATACGATGGGCGCCAACCCAGCCTGGTGTGCGGCATGGACCTTCCGATTGACCGCCGCGTCGGTCTCGCCGAGGATGTGCCGCCGTTCGCTGTGCCCCAGGATGACGTACTTGCAGCCCACGTCCAAGAGCATCGCCGCGCTGACCTCGCCGGTGTATGCCCCGGCGGCCTCGTGGTACATGTTCTGGGCGCCCACGGCCACTTTCGAGCCGGCAATGGCCCGGGCCACGGCGTCGAGATACACGTAGGGGGGGCAGATGGCCAGGTCGACGTGCGCGAGGCTGGCGCTTTGGTCGGCAACTCCCTCGGCAAGCGCAATGGCGGACACCCTGTCGGTGTGCATTTTCCAGTTTCCGGCAATGAACGGACGTCGCATCAGGTCTCCTCGATCTTTCGTGGAACTCGGTCTTTACGCGAAATATGCGAAGGGGGCGCCCCCCTCGAATGGTCATGAATCGATGGGGGTTGCGGCCGGGTAGGAGCCCAACACCTCCAGCCGAGAGGTCTTCTCCTTGAGGGCCTTCAGGGTCTTGCGCACCGGCAGGTCGGTCTCGTGCCCTTCCACTTCGGTGAAGAACAGGTAAAACCGGCCCGGGCCCGGCACTGGAAAAGACTCGATCCAGGCGAGGTTCAAACGAAATCGCTTGAACACGGCCAACGCGTCGACCAGGGCTCCGAAACGGTGCTCGGTCTGAAACAGCAGCGCCGTCTTGTCGGTGCCGGTCCGCGGCGGCGAATCGTCGCCGATCAGGGCGAAGCGGGTGAGGTTGGCCGGATTGTCTTCGATCCGTTCGGCCAGCACGTCCAGCCCGTACTGCACCCCCGCTTGCAGGCTGGCGATCGCCGCCGCGCCGGGTTTTTCGGCGGCAAGCTGGGCGGCCGTCGACGTGCTGGTCACTTCAATCAGCCGCGCAGCCGGCACGTGCTTCGCCAGCCAGTTGCGGCACTGGCTGAGGGCTTGCGGCCGGCTGTACACCTCGGTGACGTCCTCCCGACGGCATTTTCCCAAAAGGGTGTGATGGATTTTCATCTCGATTTGCCCGCAAATTCGCACCGGCAATCGGGTGAACATGTCGAGGGTGTCGGCGATTCGCCCATCGGTCGAGTTTTCGATGGGGACCACGCCGAAATCGCTGTGCCGCCGGTTGACCTCCTCGAAGACGGCCGAGATGCTTCCGACGGGCACGAACTCGACGCCCTGCCCGAAATGGGCCAGTGCCGCCAAGTGGCTGTAGCTGTACTGGGGCCCGAGCAGGGCGACGCGCGTCTGGCGGAGCAACGACCGGCAGCCGCTGACCACTTCGCGGAAGACGGCTCGAACTGCCCGGCGGGGCAACGGTCCTTCGACCTTCTCGAGCACGTCTGCGAGCAGGCGGTCTTCGAGTCCGGCAGCCAGGTCCGCCCCGAGCGTCCCCTCCCCCTGCTTGGCCATTTCCAGAACCAGCTTTCCCCGTCGCTGCACGAGTTTGAGCAACTCGCGGTCGATTTGTTCCAGTGCGGCCTGGGGTGAGGAACGGCCCTTCGTGCCCGTCTTCCGGGTGGACCGCTCCGCCACTTTGGTACGGACCGCCTTGCTTTTCGAAGCGGATTTGGTTTTTGCCATGGCAATGACCCAACCGAGCGCGGGAAAACCAGTCTTTTATCCGGTGGCGGCGGGTTTGTCAAGCAGCACTTAACGAGGCTTGGCATTGTATGGGGAAACGGGACGGGTGGCCGCCCTGTAGCCGTTCACAGGGGGACGGTCCCAATTTTCGCGGCGCAAAGGGCGATTCACCCAATGAGTGACCGTTTCCGCCGCGAAAATGGGACTGTCCCCTTCGCATACCGCGAGGAAAACGCCAGCCGACTGGGACCTCGCGCTGGCCGAATGACCCGATCACAGCCTTCTGGGTGGTGAGTCCGGCGTGACGGAGCCTGGCAGGACCGCGTGGAGTACGAGGTGGGCCATTTCCGGCGGGCAGTTCAGACGTACGGGAAACTCGCCCGAGACGCCGCGAGTAACGTGCATGATCGTCGGCGGAGCATAGAAAATGCCGGAGGCGTATCGGACCCCCGCCTGGCTGGGGGTTAGGAGGGGGCCCAGGATTGGAAATCGAATCTGCCCCCCGTGCGTGTGGCCGGCCAGCAGCAGGTCGACATCCTGGGCCTGCGCCCATTTGATCTGGTCGGGGCTGTGGGAAAGGACGATGCGGATGGGACCCCCGCCGGGGGTGCGTCGCGGGCAGAACCGCAGATCGGCCGCCGGGGCGATCCATGGTAGTTCGTTGCCCGCCAGAACGATCGGCTCGCCGCGCGCCTCGGCCATCACCCAGCGGCCTCCAAGGTCCACCAAGCCGTGGTCGGTCAGCATCCGGCGGATCTCTTCGCCGTCGTTCCATAGGTCGTGGTTGCCGAGGACGAAATACACGCCATAACGGGCGGTGAGTTGCCCGAGCGTGTCGGGAATCCAGTCGAGGCAGCGGCGGTCGTCGACGAGGTCGCCGGTAACGGCGATCAGATCGGGCCGGGCATGGTTGGCCACGCGGACGACCTCGCGGAAGTACGCCTTCCCCACCCGGCCGGTAAAGTGAAAGTCGGAAAGGTGGACGATCGAGAGCCCGTCCAGTGCGGCGGGCAGCCGCGGCACGTCGATGGCCCGCTCGCTGAGGTCCAAATCGAGTATTTCGTTTCCAGGTAAGTGGATCAGGAAGTGGTGTGCGTGCTCCTCGGAGGTGACCGCGTCGCCTATCCCCTGCAAGGAGAGACTTCGGGTTTGCTGGGAACGGATCAGCGCGGGAGGGCCGAGTAGGATGTTCCGCCACACCCAGTGGGCGATGGCCATCCCCGCCCCCGCGGCACACACCCCCACGTACAACACCGCCACCATCCGGCCGGGCGGCGGGACGGGCCACAAGCGGAAACTCCCCAGGAATATTTGCCAGCCGGCAACGTAGATCCACCCCCCGAAAAGCAAGGGAATCCCCAGTAGCAGTAACAAACAGATGGCGGAGGCCGTGTGTGCGGCTTTGCGCGGGAGGCTCGTGCCGTGCGTCCGGTTGACCACCGCCGCCCAAAGCAGCACGTGTCCGAGAATCGCGAGAAGAAGGGTGGGGAGCAGCATGGTCCACTCGGACGGGATGGAACCGTGGGATGGCAGTCGGGAAATGGTCAATCGGAGAGCAACCGCTCCTGTGAACGGTCGCACCGGAGAGACTTCGCCGCAGCCGGAGCATGATCCTTGTTGACGGGGTTGGAGTTCACGCTTCAGCGTGGCGGATTCCGCTTGTGCTTGGTTCGCACGCTGAAGCGTGAACTCCAACTTGACGGGCAGCATGCCGTCCTGTACTATACTCTTATTGTATCCGCACCCGTCTGTCCACGGCGACGGTGGCCCAATGTAGTCGCACGACACCTCCGGAAGGGGTAAACGCCTTGTGCCCTATATGCCCTAGATACGCTAGAGTAGTGTACCATGCGATTTATTATTCTCATCGTTGGCGTCATTGTGTCGTTCGGCGCGTTGCTGGTGTTCAGCGCGGGTGGTGAGCGTACCGGCACCGGCTCCGGCGATACGCTGTTGTTGGCCTACGGCAGCGATCCGAACACGCTCAACGCTATTACGGCGAGCGACACGGTGAGCGGACTCTTTCAACGGCACGTGTACGAGGGCTTGGCGCAGGCCGACTTCGCCGATCCCGACAACCTGCTGCCCGCCCTGGCGGAGAGCTGGGAGTTCGACGAGGAGACGCTCACGTTCACGATCCACCTTCGCCGGGGTGTGAAGTGGCATCCGATGAACCTTCCTGACGGCACGCCGCTTCCCGATCGCGAGTTCACCGCGCGCGACGTGAAGTTCACGTTCGACTGCGTGCTGAACCCGCACGTCGACGCCGCGCACATTCGCAGTTACTTTGAGAACCCGGACCCGGAGGACGGCTCGGACCGGTACCGCATTCGCGTCAGCGTGGTGGACGACTACACGGTGACGATTCAGTGGACCGAGCCGTACTTCCTGGCCGAGGTGTTTACGCTGGCGGCCGTGCCCATGATCCCGCGGCACGTTTACTCGGTCGACGAGTACGGCGAGCCCATTTCGTTCGATTTCTCTTCGCGGGAGTTTGCCGACGGCTTCAATACGCACTGGGCGAACGGGATGATGTGCGGCACGGGGCCGATGATCTTCCGCGAGTGGATACCCGACCAGCGACTCGTGCTCGACCGGTTCGACGATTACTGGGGCGAGCCGTTCCATTTCACCCAGGTTCGCATCCGCGCCATCCCCAATACGAACACCATGGTGCAGATGGCGCTGCAGAACCAACTGGACTGGGCCGGTTTTCCCGAGAAGGACCAGTGGCTGCAAAGCGCGAGGAACCCGAACGTGCAAGCCGGCGAGGTGGAACTGGTCGAGTACGACTTTCCCGGCTACCGGTACGTGGGCTACAACTTGAACCGGCCGGTCTTTCGCGATCCCCAGTTCCGGCTCGCCCTGGCCTACGCCACCCCGGTCGAGCAGATCATCGAGGAGGTGTTCCACAGGCTGGCGATGCCGGTGACCGGGCCGTTTTTGCCCGGCAGCGTGGCCGCCGACGATTCGATCGAGCCGATCCCGTACGATCCGGCGAAGGCTCGCCGCCTGCTGGACGAGGCCGGCTGGCGCGACAGCGACGGCCGCGGGATACGCAGCAAGGTCGTCGACGGCACACGGATCCCGGCCGCCTTCGACTTGATGATCTATTCCGATTCGCGCACCTTCCAAACCATCGCCGAGATCATCCAGGAGGAGTTCCGGAAGGTCGGCGTTCGGGTGCAGATTACGGCCGCCGAGTGGGCCTTGTTCCTTGATCGGCTCAGTTCGAAGGAGTTCGATGCCGCCATGCTCGGCTGGGCCACCGGCTGGACCCGGAGCGACCCCTACCAGCTTTGGCACGGCAGCCAGGCCGACATGCCGGCCAGTTCGAACCACGTGGGCTACCGCAACCCGGAGGTCGACCAGTTGATCGAAGAGCTTCGCGTCACGTTGGACGAAGCGAAGCAAGAGGAGCTGTACCACCAAATCCATCGATTGATCTTTGAAGATCAGCCATACACGTTCCTGTTTTCGGAGAAGGCGACCGCCGGCTACGACGCCCGGCTCGAAAACGTCCGGTTCTACCGCGTGCGCCCCAGTGTCGACATGCGCGAGTGGACCAGCAGCCACCCGCGGCTCCTCGGACGGTAGTTTCTCCTCGAACCCTCCAACCGCACCGCACCCCATGTGGATTTACACTGTCCGCCGTCTGTTCGTGATGATCCCGACCCTGTTCGGGATCACGCTCGTTGCATTCGGCGTCATGCAGCTTGCACCGGGCGATCCGCTGAAAGCGGAATTGGGGGCGGCAGGCACCATCGGCGAGACCAGCCAGACCCGCGAGGCATACCTCATCATGCGTCGCGACCTGCTGCTCGACCGGCCCGCCCTGCTGAACTTCCGCTACTTCCGCAACTACACGGCGCCGATCCGCGAGGTGGTGTTCTTCCGGGGGCAGTCGCGCGGAGAAATCGTCGAGGAGCTGGCCCGGCTGACCGAGGCTCCCGGCGCGCCCGAAAACGCCGCCCGGCTGGCGTTCCTTCGCGGACTCGACATTGCCGACTTCGACGCGCTGCTGGCCGATCCGGAAGTTCATCCCCGGCTGGCGCACATGATCGCCACGGGCATTCAGGTGTACCTGGAGGAGGAGGTGGGCCTGCACGGCGTGCCGCCGGCGATGGCCGTCCTGCGCGATCCCGGTTCGCCGCTTCAGGAGCGAATCGGCGCGATCCGCGCCATTCGGCTGATGGCGCTGGAGCCGTTCCAGTACAGCTTCGGACGCGAACCGGATGAGGCCGACCTCCCGTACGTGGTGGCGCCGTGGCAGCTTTGGTGGTCGCGGGCCGAGGCCGATTTTCCCGCCGTAGCGCCTGCCCAACGCGAGGAACTGGCCGGCAAATTGGAGGCGATGGTCCGGGAAGAGTCGCGCCGGGAAGTGCTGGAAATCCTGGAAACGCTCGACCGCGACGACATGCGGTTTTTCGCCGAGCGGCTGCTGGGCGACACGACCTTCGACGAGAAGCGGTTGTCGGCCGATGCCCTGCGCCTGTACATTGCCGACCCCTTGCAGCTCGACGTGCCGACCGGCGCCGCCGAGGAAACGGTCGACGAAGTGGCCGGGAATTGGCTGGTCCACTACGACCTGCACCTCGACCGATACGAGCCGGGGCTCGCGCGGAGGTTCGGCTACCTGCTGACCGACACCCAGTATGCCAACATGGTACGGCGGCTGGCCACGTTTCAGTTCGGCCGGTCGGCCACGCGAACGCGGGAGCCGGTCGGCCCGCGGATCCTCAGGGCCGTGATGGTTTCGGCGCCGCTGATGATCATGGCGCAGATCGTCATCTACCTGGTGGCCGTGCCGCTGGGGATCATCTGCGCGGTGAACCGGTCGAACGCCGTCGACCGCGGCGTTTCGCTGGGGCTGTTCGTGCTGTACTCCATCCCGCCGTTCGTGGCCGCCATGATGTTCCTGCTGTTTCTTGGCTATGGGGTGTTTTTCGACTGGTTCCCGTCGCTCGGGCTGCACTCGCCCGGCGCCGAGCAGTTCGGATGGGGGCGCTACCTGCTGGACTATCTTTGGCACGCCTACTTGCCGGTGGTGTGCCTGTCGCTGTTCAGTCTGGCCGCCATGGCCATGTACAGCCGCACGAGCATGTTGGAGGTGACCGGACAGGACTACGTCCGCACGGCCCGGGCCAAGGGGCTTTCCGAACGCGCGGTTATCCTGAAGCACGGCTTGCGCAATGCCCTGATCCCCATCATTACCCTGTTCGCCGGCTTCCTGCCGGCCATGCTCGGCGGGAGCGTGCTGATTGAGGTGATTTTCGGCATTCCGGGCATGGGTCGGCTGAGCTACGAATCGATCCTCCAGCGCGACTTCCCCACCCTGATGGCCCTCATTTACATCAACGCCATTGTGGTCATGCTCAGCATCCTGTTGACCGACTTGCTTTACGTGGTGGTCGACCCGCGCATCAGCTTTGAAGGAAGGGAGCAGCGCCGATGAACCAGGCGGGTGAATCCTATTTGGACATCGTTTGGAAGCAGTTCAAAAAGAACCGCTTCGCACTGGCGGCGCTGTGGACGCTCGTTCCGGTGGTGCTGATCGCCCTGTTCGCCCCGCTGATCGCTTCCAATCAGCCGCTGGTGTACTTCGACGGCGACGCGGTGCTGTTCCCATGGTTCCTGTCCCTGTTCCACCCGGATGAAACGGTCGACTTTATATTTAACATGGCCATGCTGGCCATGGTTCCGTGGGCGGTGGTTTCGGTCGTTCTCAGCGCGTGGTGGCGGCAGCGGAACGTGCCGAGCCGCACGCGCGTGCTGGGGGCGACGGGATTGCTCGTGTTGATGGCCGGCGCAATGGTCGTTGTTTTCTCTCTCCCCGGCATGGCGCCGCGGCACCCGTACGCCGGCCGGACCTTTGTCGAGGAGGAGTTCGGCAACCCCGACGCGCGCGGCTTCTACACGCTCGTGCCCTACAGCCCCCGCGACCAGGAGCGCGGCTCCGCCTTCCAACCGCCGCTGTACCGCAAGCCGGCCGCCGAACGGGAGCGCGCCAGCGAGTGGTTCCCGCACCTGCTGGGAACCGACGACATCGGCCGCGACGTGTTCGCCCGCATGCTCTACGGCACCCGCATCTCGCTGACCATCGGGTTCCTGGCCGTGGGCATTTACTTGAGCATCGGGATCGTCCTGGGGGCGTTGGCGGGGTATTTCGGCGGAACAACCGACATTCTGATTTCGCGCGTCATCGAGGTCATCCTGCTGTTCCCCTCCTTCTTCCTGATCCTCACGCTGGTGGCGATGATCGGGCCGAGCATTTACATGATCATGGTAGTGATCGGCCTGACGGGATGGCCGGGTATCGCGCGGCTGATCCGCGGCGAGGTGCTCAAGCAGCGGGCGAACGATTATGTGACGGCGGCCCGGGCTCTGGGTGCTTCGCACAGGCGGGTCCTGTTCCGCCACATTTTGCCCAACGCGCTGGCCCCGGCCCTGGTGGCCGCCCCCTTCGGCGTGGCCAGCGCCATCGTGGTCGAGGCAGGCCTGAGCCTGCTCGGTTTCGGGGTGCGGCCGCCCACCCCCACCTGGGGAATCCTGCTGCGGCTGGGCAGCTCGAACTACAATTACTGGTGGCTGATCGTGGTCCCCTCGCTTGCCATCTTTTTCACCGTCACCATATTCAACCTCGTCGGCAGCGGACTCCGCGACGCCATGGACCCACGACTGCGAATGTAAGAACTAGGGGGACTGTCCCCTTCACTGCACCAAGAAGAACCCCGCCATGTCCGAAAACCTCGTAACCGTTGACCGGCTGAAGACCTACTTCTACACCGACGACGGCGTGGTCAAGGCCGTCGACGACGTGTCGCTGGCCGTGCCGCGCGGGGGGACGCTGGGGCTGGTGGGCGAGTCGGGGTGCGGGAAATCGGTCACGGCCCTTTCGATCATCCGCTTGGTCGGCCCGCCCGGACGCATCGCCGGCGGAAGCGTCACCCTGCACCGTAACGGCGAGCCCAACATGCTCACCGACCTGAGCGAAGACGCCATGCGGAAGGTCCGCGGCGGCGACATCTCGATGATCTTCCAGGAGCCGATGACCTCGCTGAACCCCGTGTTCACCGTGGGCAGCCAAATTGCCGAGGCCGTCGAACTGCACCAGAAGGTGGGCCGGGCCGAGGCGCGCCGGCGCGCCGTCGATATGCTCCGCAGGGTCCGCATTCCCGAGCCCGAACAGCGGGCCAAGGAATACCCACACCAGTTCTCCGGCGGGATGCGCCAGCGGGCGATGATCGCCATGGCCCTGAGCTGCAACCCCCAACTGCTCATCGCCGACGAGCCGACCACCGCGCTCGACGTGACCATCCAGGCCCAAATCCTCGACCTGTTGCGGGCCTTGCAGAGTGAACTCGGCATGTCGATCCTGATCATCACGCACGACCTCGGGATTATCGCTGAGATGGCCGACCGCGTGGCCGTGATGTACGCGTCGAAGGTGGTCGAGTACGCGGCGGTAGGCGAGCTGTTCGGCCGGCCGCGCCACCCGTACACGGTGGCCCTGTTCCGCTCCCGGCCGAAGATCGGCCAAACCATTTCGGAGCGCCTGCTGACGATCGAAGGGATGGTTCCCAGCCCGCTGAACTTCCCCGCCGGCTGCAAGTTCCACCCGCGCTGCCCGCTCCGCCAAACGCTGCCCGACGCCGAGCAACGGCGGTGCGCCACCGAGGAGCCGGAACTGCTGGAGATCGGCCCCGGCCGCCAAGCCCGCTGCCATTTCGCCGACCAAGTAGACAACCTATGAACGCGCTGAAAGCAGCCCACTGTTGGAGTTCACGCTTTAGCGTGCCGGCGGTCGCGCACCGTCGCTCCGCACGCTAAAGCGTGCACTCCAGCGAGGCCCCGGCCATGACCTCTGCCCCAACAAACCATAAACCCATGTCTAACAGCCTGCTTACCGTCGACCGCCTGGAAAAGTACTTCCCGATCCGCCGCGGGCTGCTCTCGCGCGTGGTGGCCAACGTCAAAGCGGTCGACGACGTGAGCTTCGACATCGCCGAAGGGGAGACGCTCGGCTTGGTGGGCGAGAGCGGCTGCGGGAAGACGACCGCCGGCCGGACCCTCCTCCGCCTGCTGGACCCCACTGGCGGCACGGTCTGGTTCCAGGGCCGCGACGTGGCCGCCGCCCGCGGCGACGCCCTCTGGCGCCTCCGCCGCGAAATGCAAATCGTCTTCCAGGACCCCTTCGGCTCGCTCAACCCGCGCATGACTATCCGGGGCATTGTCGAGGAAGGACTCGTCGTGCACCGGCTGGGTACAAAACACGAGCGGATGGAGAAGGTGCGCGAGACGCTCGAGCAGGTGGGGCTCGAACCCGGCTACATGAACCGCTACCCGCACGAGTTCTCCGGCGGCCAGCGCCAGCGCATCTGCGTGGCCCGGGCGCTGGCGCTGAATCCGCGGTTCATGGTGCTCGACGAGCCGATCTCGGCGCTGGACGTATCGATCCAGTCGCAGATCATCAACCTGCTGGTGGCGCTGCGCGAGAACTTCAAGCTAACCTACCTGTTCATCTCGCACGACCTTTCGGTGGTCGAGTACATTTCCGACCGGGTGGCGGTGATGTACCTCGGCCAGATTGTCGAGTTGGCCCCGGCGAACGTGCTGTACCGCAAGCCGCTGCATCCGTACAGCGAGGCCTTGTTGAGTTCCATTCCGACGATGGACCCCGCCACGCGGCGGGCGCGGATCGTGTTGCCGGGCGACGTTCCCAGCCCGGTGAATCCGCCCTCGGGCTGCCGCTTCCACCCGCGCTGCCCGCTGCGCGCGAAGCTGGCCCCGGCCGATCAGCGCCGCTGCCAGGAGGAGGTCCCTGCGCTGCGCGACCTAGCCCCCGGCCACCTCACCCGCTGCCACTTCGCCGAGAAGATGTAGGGGGCGGCCCGAACCCGCCGCGCACACACATGGCACACAACACACACACATGGGGTCAGGCCGACGTTACGCGTTCGGGTGCGCTCAGAAATAACTTGAACAAATTGTAGTAAGCACACGCCGTGTGCCGTTCGCGAATTTCGGCCGGAGATTTATGGTTATTTTGGCCCGTTCTCGTCGGCCGGTTCGGCAGCGGGTTTGGGGCGGTGCGGGGCTTGCCGGGCAAGGGCCTGGGCAAGGGCCTGGGAAAGGGCCTCGATCGGCGTAGGGTCGAGGTGGCGGTCGAGCAGCTTCGACGTGTCGCCGAAGAGGGTTTCGATCTGCCGCTGCACGTGCGGGTCGGACGAGCGGAGTTGGCTCCGGCGAGTGGTCAGCCGGCGGCGGAGGGTTTCGCGGTCGGGAAGCCGGTGCAACTGGTCGCGCACCTCGCGGGCCTCGTCGAGGCGCCCCGCCTCGAGCTGCGCCTCGGCGCGCGCGAGCAATACTTCGCGTCGCGTGACCGTGTCGACCAACTCTTCCTGCAGCGCGGTCACGAAGGCCTCGGCCTCCAGGCGTTGGGTGTCGTCGGGAACGTAGGCGGTCCAGTCGCCGGCGAACCCCGCCACCACGGGAAGCCGGGCCAGGAGTTGCTGCCCGCTGCGCACCAGCAGGATGGCCAGCGGGTCGCCGGTCGGGGCCACTTCCACGCTGCCGGACCGATCCGTACGGCCGAGCAGGCGGGTGGCTTTCTCGCCGGGGCGTTGGAGGAACACCTCGTAGCCGGCCATTGGGTGATGGGGTTCGCGGCGGGCGAGCAGGGTCAGCCGGGAGGGTTCGGGACGCGGCACGACGCCCAGGGCAAGCTGCTCGGTGCGCCCCCGCCGGCTGGCCGAAAGCGGCGCGCCCAGCCCGCTTTCCACCCGGCACGGCACCTCGGCCGCCTCGACGCCTTCGGCCACCAGGAAGGTCCACGGCACCGGTTGCGGCAGGATGGGGTCTCCGTCGCGATTGCGCCGCAGGCGGCCGTCCCGGTCGTTGAGGCGAATGACCGGGCAGAACAACTGCCCGGCATGCGCCAGGTGCAATTCGGGGTCGCGCGTGGGCAGGCCGCCGGCGCGGAGGCGGAGCACGGTGCGCTGGCCGTCCGGGCCGGTCTCGACCCGATCGATCCGGGCCAGCGGGCGGAAGGCCTCCAGCACCGCGCGGACCGCCGTATCGCGCAGCTTGGCCGGATGCCGAACCGGATACGCGAGCACCGGCCCGAGCCGCCAGGTGGCCGCGTCCCATTCGCGCGCGTCGAGCCGCCAGCCGTCCGCCGCCGGCTCGACCCGTAGCAGCACGACCTTATCGTGGTCGCCGTCTCGCCACGCGTCGGGCAGGCGTGCGGCATCGGTGGCCCCGGCGGGCAATGCGGTGAGAACGTCCTTCGTCCCCACAGACTCGCTCCTAGTGACTAACGGCGCTCTGACCCCAGTCGCCTCTACCTGCCACGCGGCGCCGAAGAGGTTTTCCAGCCGCGGTGCAAGCTCCTCGGCAAGCTGATCGGCAACGGCCCGCAGTTCCGGCAGGTCTGCCGCGGCCACGAGAACGCGCACCCGGTACGGCGTCAGTTCCCACACCGACTGGGCCCGCACCGGCGCCGGGCCGGACAGCAGGAGCCACACGGCAGCGAGCAGAACCACGTGGCGCATGTTGCAAGGCGGCGCGGCGCACGCCGGGTTGCCCCGGGCGTGCGGGCCGGGTTGTTCGGCGCGTGGGTGAACCCGGCGGCTCCCACAGCCGGAATCACCCCTCCTGCGCGTGTTCAAAAACGGGACAGCCATCGGTCTTCTTAATGGGCCTAACTTGACCAGCGAAATCGAGCGGTTTCTGAAGGGAATCCCACCACACGCCGGGGTTTTTTCAGGGGCTTTCATGGGGAAGCGAAGCGGAACGCGGGCCGCCACGCTTCGACGTTCTGATACAGCGTGACGGGTTGCGGGCCCACGCCCTCCAGGTCGGTACGGTAGGCGAAGTGCTCAGTAAGCTGCCAAAGGGGAATGACGCTCACCTCGTCGTGGACGGCGCGGTGAATGGTGTTCAGCGCCGCGCGGGCGGCGGGCCAGTCGGCGGCGTCGGCCAGGCGGCGGAGCCCAAGCTGCAGGTAACAGCTCCCGTGCGAGCACAGCCCGCCGGCACCGAAAAGCCGCGCGGCGTCGGCTACCGGCTCCCAGGCGGCCAGTTCGACGTACAGCAGGTCGACGCCCTCGGGGAACCGGCCCTGCTCGGCGCCGGCCATCTCCTCGGGCGTGAGCGGCCGAATGGAAACCGCGATGCCGAGCACCTCCAAGTGCCGCCCGATCAGGCTGCACGCGGCTTGGGCCATCGGGTGGTCGGGGTGTGCCAGCACGAGCGGCCCTTCCGTGGGATCCGCCCCCGCTGCGGCCCCATCCTCCGAGTGGTCGTCGTTTGCCGCCGCACTTTGATCGCCATCTTCGTTCGACTCTGACGCCGCCGCGCCCGCGCCTTTCGCCTCGGATTGCCGCGCTACGGCGGCAAGTTCGCGGCGGGCAACCGACGCCAGCGCGGCGGCGAGGTGCGGGTCGTACGGGCGGGGCGCGACCTCCGGGTCGCGGGCGTAGCCTCGGGGGAACGGCCCGTCGGCAACCTCGCAACCCGGCGACTCGCCCTCGCCCAGCAGCCGGCGTAGGATGCGCTCGCGGTCGATGCCGTACACCAGGGCTCGCCGAAACGAGCGCCGCGATGTGAGGCCGCCGTTGGGCCGGGGGATGAGGCAGTGCACCAGCGGGAAAGCATAGGGTTCCACGGCAATCGCCGCGTCCGGCTGCGAGGCTTCCTCGCGCAATTCCGCCAGCATCCACGGCGCCACCCGGTCGATCACGTCGATCGTGCCCACGCGCAGCTCCGCCACGGCCCGGCCGGGCTCCATGCGCTGCTCGACGATTTCGGCCGGTTGCCCCGACTGCCGGGCCGCATCGTGTTCACTGGCGGTAAACACGGCCTCGCCGTCTTGGCCGCTTGCCGCATGGTACGGGCCGTTGGCGGGTACCGGGTCGGGGGGGCCGGGCCAGGTGACCGGCGGCACAACGGTTTGCAGCAGCCGTTCCGGGCGCACGTGCACGCGGCCGAGTTCCACCTCGACGCCGTACACCCCGGTAACGCTCACGCCGGCCATCAACTCGGCCCAGGGCGTCGAAGAGCCCAAATCGCCCCCCGCGGCCAGCCGCAGCAGGTGCCGCGATACGTCATGGCCGGTCAGCGCCGCCGACCCGCTCGACCCAACCGCTCCCGGGTGCAATTCGAATACCAACCGCTGCCCCAGTTCCTCGGTGGCGAACCGGCCCAGCGGGGACAGGTACCGGCCGCCGTCGGTTCCCGGCGCAGTAAGCTCCATGAGCGTGCGATAGCGCAGGCGCGCCGTCCGGCGCGCCGGCCAGTCGACGAGGCTGGTGGGGGCGGAACCAGGCCCGCCCAGGTCGCTTACCGCCACCACGACGCGGGGATACCGCGCGTGGACCTGCGCGGCCAGTTCTTTTGCCTCCGGCAGATCGGGCCAGACGGCGGCCGCCTCGCGGCACAGCCGGGAGGCGTCGCCAAGACGCTGTTCGGCCGTGGCGGCCCGGGCTTCGCCCAGCAGCTTTTCGGCTTGCCCCTCGAGCCGGTCTTCCCACCGGGCGACTAGTTCGTGTTCGGGGAACCACTCACCCAGGTTGCCGATCAGCGTCCGCACCGCGGCATAGTCGTCCCGCGCGGCGTAGTGGTCGACCAGACTGCCGGTGGCCAGGCCCAGGGCCTTGTCGAGCCCCTCGCGCTGCGGATTCCGGTGATAGGTTTCCCGGAGCATGGCCAGCGCCAGGTCGAACCGGCCGGCGCGGTGGGCCGCCTTGGCCTCTTCATAAACGTACGTCTCCAACGCCTCGGCCAGGCCCGGCAGCTTCGCGTAGTGCTCCTGGAGGAACGCGAAGTAGTCGTACGCCTCTTCCAGCTTCCCCGCGGCCACCAGCCGCTCGGCCTCGGCGAGGACCCTCTGCTCGAACAGTTCGACCTTGTCGATGGCCTGCCAAGGCACCTCGTAGTCGACCCCCGGACGCGCCAGCAGACGCATGCGCAGCCGCTGGCCGCGCGGAGGGTCGGCCGGGACGACTCGGTTGGGGAAGTCGAGCGGCTCCACCTCCAGCACCGCCCGGTCGTTCGCCGCGTTGAGCGTGATCCGGTCGAACGGCTCCTGCTCGTACAGCGGCAAGTCGGCCGGGACCGGCGCGAGCATGGCGGCGATGAGGAGGGTGGAGAGGCTCATGGGGATGCGTGCGGTTGGACGGGCGAAGGGGACAGTCCCCCATCGGGCACCTTGACCCGATACAGGCTCCCGGCTCGGCCGCCTACGAGCACCTCGTTGCCGATGGGCACGGGGGCGGTGGCCAGGGGGCGGTGGAGTTCGATGCGGGCGATTTCGCGCCCGTCGGCAGCGTCGATGCGCCAGAGGGTCCCCCCGGCGGTTGCCAGCAGGAAATGCCCGCCGTCGAGCGCGGCCGCACCGACCGGCGGCGTGTTGGGCAGGTCCACGCGCCAGCATAGCTTTGCCGCGGCGTCGAAGCACAGCAACTGCCCGGCCTCGGTGGCCAGCAGCGCGTGTTCGCCGACGCGCCGCGGCCCCCAGGCGAGGGGCGCGTCGAGCGACCATTGGTCGCGGCGGTCAAGCCCGGGCAGTTCGTAGGCGGTCACCTCGGAGGCTTCATCGACGGCGAACACCATGTCGCCCGCCGCGGCCAGGGGCGCGGCGATCGGCCGCGCCACCTCGACCGTGGCCGTGGCCTTCAGGTGCGGCTTCGGGTCGGGCTCCATTCGCACAGAATACAACGTCCCGTGCCCGTCGGTAACGGCCACGTGCCCGCCGTCGCCGGCGGCCGGCAGTCGCCAGTCGAGGCGGCTTTCCGGCGCCAGGGGGGGCTGGAAGGGCGCGGCCGGCATTTCGCCGGTGCGCGGGTTGAACAGGAACAAGTGGCCCGGCACGCACGGCAGCAACACGCCATCCAGAAAGGCCGATGGGGGGCAGGTCAGTTGGTCCGGGAGCGTGCGCCAGGTGTAACGTCCCGGCGGGTCGGCTGGGGTGAACACGGCAAGTTGGTCGGAGCCGGCGCCGGTCGAGAGCACCAGGGTGCCGTCGCTGAGTTCGACGACCGTTTCAACGGGGCGGCGGAATTGCCCGGATTCCACGGCCGGCCGGTCGAGCACGGACTCGTCGACGATGTCGCCGATTTCCGCTTGGAACAGCGCGCCCGTGCTGCTCGCGGCGACCACCTGTTCCCCTCCGAGGTCGACGACGGGCGGGCCGGCCGGCGGAGCGGCAATTCGGCTTTCCCATAGCGGGCGCCCGTCGTCGGCGTGGACGGCGGCCACGATCACCCCCGGCTCACCCCGGCGCCGCCGCACGTGGACGAGGGCATTGCCGATCGCCCGCGGGGGCTCGAGGAATGCGCTCTGCTCGGCGCTGACCCACTGCGGCACCAAGCGGCCCTCGGCGGCCCGCACGGCGAACTTGGTCAAGTGGTTGTCGGCCAGGTAGAGTTGCCCTCCCTGAAACAGACCATAGCGCACCAGCGGCTCGCTATCGGTCGTCTCACGCTGCAGGATGGGTACCAGGGGTTCATGGGGTTCGGCCGCGGTCAGTTCGAACGCGTACGCCGCGCCCAGGTCGGTGATGGCGATGACATTCCGCCCGGCGAGCACGGGCGAGGTATCGAACAGCCCCCGCACGCGGAACTCTTGCAGCCGGCGCCGCGGCGCGGCGTCGGCTTGCTCGTCTTGCTCATCGCCGGACGCCGCGCCGGCCGACTCCGCCGGGGCAGTGCCGTACACGCGCAGCACGGCCGATCGCGCGCGATCGTTCACCGGCACCAGCAGGACGCCGGGCGCCGGCACCGGCGCCGCCGTGAGGCTGCCCTGCGCATGGCCGAGGTGAATCACGTCGAGACATCGGCCGCTGCCCAACTCCAGCACGAACAAGTTCGAATGGTCGACCGCCTGGTAGATCAGCCCCCGGCGGGGATCGACCGCGGGAGCCACGGGAATCGGCTGCGGCAATTGGATCTGGCGGACGGATGTCCCGGCTTCGGCGTCGACGAGGTGCAGGCGCCCGCCGCGGGTTGCCACGACGAGCTGCCCGCCGGCGAGCACGGGCGGAACGTCGACCGGTTCGCCCAGGGGGAGGCGCCAGCGGGGCCGGCCGGTTCGCGCGTCGAGCCGCCACAGTTCCCGAAGCGGCGGGGCCAGGACGAACACGTCGCCGCCCGCACCCGCGGCAACCGGGGCGACCGGCGCGCGGAGCCCGTCCGGCGCCTGGCCCAAATGGCGTTTCCACAGCAGCCGGCCGTAGGCGGCGTTGAAGCCGTAGGCGGCGCCCGCGGCCGCGGTCACCAGCACCTCGTCTTCCACGTTGGGAATCGGCTCCTTGGTGGTCCGCTCCGCAAGGGTCAACACGGCCGAAGCGGACCGCGCCGGCAACTGCGTACCGGCTTCGATCGCTTCCTCGGTCACCTGCACCGCCGACTGCTGCGCCGCCGAGATGGTCCGCGTGGCCGCCATAAGCTTCGGATCGCCGGCCAGGGCGGGGTAGTTGCGGAGCAATTGGTGGCGAGTATCGTAGGCCGCCGCCGCGTCGCCTTCGGCCAGCGCGTTCTCGATGGCGGCCACGGCCGCGTCGAGTTCCGCGCCCTGGCGAATCTGCCGTTCGACCAGTCCGAGCCGGGCTTCGATCTCGTCGAATTTTGCCGTGGGCTGCAAGCGCGTGGGGACATAGTTGCGGTTGCTGGCCATTGCGAGGGCCTCGCGCGCCAGGTCGAGCAGTTCCGGATCGTTGTCGTCCTGGGCGCGGTCGGCCAGTCCCTCGGCAATGGCCGGCAGGATGCCCGCCAACTCGCTGCCCGCCTCGCCAAAGGCGTCTTCCTGGGGGATTTCGTCGAGGACCTCCTGGGCGGTGGCCAGGGCGGCGGGCCAATCGCCGCCTTCGAGGAGCTTCTGCCGCATTTGCGCGAGCCCCCGCCGCACCCGGGCGCCGCTCGCGCCCTGGTGCCGGGGGAACCGGCGAAGGTATTGGTCGAACTGGTGGATGGCCTGCGTGTACGATCCGGCCCGGTACTCCTCATTGGCGGCAGCCAGCACGTCGTCGCCCGACTGCCGCACCAGGATCCAAAGCACGATCCCCCCGAGGATCAGCAGCCCGAGCAAGGCCCCGCCGCTGAGCAACAGGACGGGCGATTCCCACACGTTTTCCCGCCGCTTCGGCGCCGTGGTCCGGCGGCCCCGCTTTAGCCACCCGAACAGCCCGCGCCGCTTGCTCGGCAGGGGGGTCAACGGGCTGCCGGCCGCCGCCGCCGTGTCCATGGCGTCGCCGGCCAGGAGGCCGTCGAGCGGCCCGCCCGCCGAATCGAGCGAACCCAACTCTTCATCCAACAGCGAGGTGCTTGGCGACGGTTCGGGCTCCTTGGCGGCCTCTTTGGGGCCGGGGGCCGGCTGCTTCGGGCGCTGTTGGGCCGAGGCCGGCGGTGTCTTTGCCGGCTGCTTCGGGGCCTGTTTGGCAGGTTGCTTCGCAGGTTGTTTGGCAGGGGGCTTCGCCGGCTGTTTCGTGGCCTTGGCCGCCGGGGAACGCTTGGGCCGGTCCTCCTCGTCGAGCGGGGCCAAGCCCAAATCGTCTTCGTCGGCCGCCTCCGGGGCGGTTTCGGCCGCCGGCGCCTCCCGCTGCGGTTCCTCCGGCTCCCGCTGGGCGTCCCCTCCGCCGCCCTCCGATTCCGGCAGCGCGGCCAGCAACCGCTTGGCCAGGGCCGGCGTCAGGTGCCCGGCTTCGATCAGTCGCTTGGCCAAGGCCTCGGGGCGAACGGGTTTCGACGCCTTTGCCACTTGCTGCCGCAGGCTGGCGAGCAGTTTTTCGGGCAGCAAGTCGCGCGCGGCCAAAATATCAAGAAACTTCTTGGTCGAAGACATAAACCATCTCGTGGCATCTCGGAATTCGAAATTGTACCTTCCGCTCAGCTCGGCCCGTTGGAGTTCACGCTTTAGCGTGTGAATTGCACCGTCGCGTTATTCCGCACGCTGAAGCGTGAACTCCAATCGGCCCGGCTGCGAAGCCTGTTTACGGCTCGCGGGACCGGCCGGCGCTTAAAAATCGTCCTCATCGACCGTGGCCAGCCTCAGGCTCTCGAACCCGACGGCGTTTCCGGCGTCCAAAACGCGAACGACCGTCTCGTGGCGGCATCCGGTATCGGCCAGCACGAGCAGCCGCGACGGGCCTGCATGCCGGGAGCCGGCGCCGGCGGAGCGGGCGGCGCGAAGTCGGACGAGCAGGTCCTGCTCGCTCGGCGCCTCGCTCTCACCCACCCAAACCGTGTTGTCCTTGTCGATCTGCACGACCACGTAGTCGGCGTCGTCTTCGATCTGCTGAATGGTCCGGGCCTGCTCGGCCTGTTCGGGGTCGGGCGTGGGCACCTCGATCGACTTCTGAAGGCTGAACGCGGCCGTGACCATGAAGAAAATCAACAACAGGAACGTCACGTCGACCATGGGCGTCATGTCCAGCTCGTCGGCTTCGCGCCCGGCGCCGTTGTGGAAGCGCACCGGCGGCGCTTCGTCGCTGGGAACTTCGGGTTGTTTCGGCTGCGCGCTCATCAGCGAATCTCGTAAACGCCCAGGTTCAACTGGATTCCCTCGGTTTCGGCCGCGGCGACCGCCTGGGTGATCCGGGCCACGTCGCGGTGCAGCACGCCCTTCTCGGCCTTCACCAGCACGGTGGCCAGCCCCTCCCTGTGAAACCCGGCCGATACCGCCCGGCGAATGATCGCCGCCTGCTCGGCGGGGTCGTCGGGCAGCGCCACCCCGGCCTCGCCGCGCAGCGCCCGCTCGATGGCCGCTTCCTGCCCGGCGATATCGGCGGGCAGGGGCTGCCCGCTCTTCCCGTCGCTCAGGTATACTTTGGCCGCCTGCTGTCCCCCGCGCTCCGCCAAGGTGAAGACCACCGCCGACCGCGGATTGATGCCCGTGCCGTGCCGGGCCGGCGGCAGGTCGGCTTCTACCTGCATGTCGGGAATCGACGCTACGAGGAAGAAAATCAGCAGCAGGAACACGATGTCGATCATGGGCGTGATGTCCATATCGACCGAATCGCTCCGCCGGCCGCGCCGCAGCAGGACATCGACCGTTTCATCCTGCTCGTGCGTTCCGGCCACTTCAACCGCCATGGCCGCTCCTTTCCGCGGCCTCGGCCGGAGCCGCCCCCCGACCGCGCCTCGGCGCCAGCGCCGCCTTGAACGCCTCGAGGAACCGCGTCAGCCCGAACCCCACCAAGTCCTCCATCTCCCGGATGCGCACGTTCACGCTTGCCCGGGCCAGCACCAGTGGAATGGCGATGGCCAGCCCGCAGGCGGTCGTGATCAGCGCCAGGCTGATGTCGTTGGCCAGGACGTTGGGCGAGATTCTTTCCTGCTGTTCGCCGGCCAGCTTGCTGAACGCCCCCATCATGCCGATGACCGTGCCGAACAGGCCGACCATCGGCGCGCTCTTGATGACCGTTTCAATCCAACTGAGCCGGTGTTCGAGGTCGGCCAGCACGTCGCGGCGGAACCGGTCGACCAGCAGGTCGCGCACCTTGGTAAAGCCGAGCTGCCGGTTCGATGCGGCCAGCAGGACGAGTTGGGGGAGGGCTCGCAAGTCGCCGTCGCACATCTGGCCGGCGGCCTCTACGTCGCCACCTTGAAGCTGATCGTCGAGCTGGTCGAGGAACTCCGATTGCTCCCGCTCGTCGCGGAATCGGATTTGCGCCACGCGCCGCCACACCATAATGACGCTGAACGCGCCCCACAGGGCGATCAGCGCCAACGCACTGTAAATAAGGATGGCCAAAAAGCCGGTTATCGCCGTCAAGTCCATAAACTCCCTCTATCCTCGTGTCTATCGAAACATCTGATCGGTCACCCGGAACCGGTATCCGTTTCCGTGCGGGCTGATGCCGAAGCGGGTTCGGCGTACGTGGTCGGCCTCGCCGCCGGCGTGCTGCTTTTCCAGGTGGGCCAGTTGCGCCTCCACCTCCGGCGGCAGGAACTTCAGGATGACGCGACCCTGGGCGTCGATTCCCGCACGGGCCAGCAACTCGCGGTCGGCCTCGATCAACTCGCCGCCGCGCCAGGTGAGGTAGTAGCGCTTCTCGGCGTCGGCGGAGCCGGTTCGCCTGTCGGGTTTCGGCTTGACCAGGTTGTACGCGTACGTCACCCGATTGCCCGGCTCGAGCACGCCCAACTCGATCTGAAAGAAGTCGAGCTGCCGGGCGTAGGTTTCCAGCGTGTTGCCCCGCATGAAGGTCCCCTCCCACCGGCGCTCGACGCCGCCCTGCATTCCCCCGCCGCCCCCTTCGGCCGCCTCCCGCCCCGGCATGGGATCGCCGAACATCGCCGGCTGCGCCGACACTGCGTCAGCAACCGCTGCCAGCCGCTCGGTAACCTGCGGCTCGAACAGGTCGGTCTGGTCGAGTTCCGGCGCGCCGAGGTCGCGCTGCTCGCTCAGCGGGCTGTCGCTGGTGCCCACCTGCTCCAAGACGACGGGCACGGCGGCGCGGCTTACGAAGAATCGGCTGGTCAGCCACAGGGCCAGCAAAATCAGCACCGACAGGCCCACCAACACCAGGGCCGCCAGCACCATGCTCAGGACCCGATCGTAGAGCGAGACCCGAAGCCCGTCTTGTGAGGAACCGTTCGACTTGGATGGGACTGAAACACTCACGGAAATCCGCTCAGTTTTGGAACTCGGCATTGGGGCGCACCGCCCGGTACCACGCTTGCCATTGGCGCACCGCCGCGGCGCGCTCGGGGGGGCCCGGGGCGTCGAGCAGGCCGAAACCCGCCGGCCGGCGCGCCAGCCGCCGCAACGCGTCGCGCGCCGCTCGAACCACGCCGGCGTCGGGATCGTCGAGCGCTTGGATCAGTAGCGGCACCGCGTCCAGGTCGCGCCCGACGCCCAGGGCGCGTACCGCCGCGATGCGGGCCTGCGGCGAGGCGTCTTGGGCGAGCTGATGCAAACGGTCCGGCCGGCCTCCGAACACCCGCTCCGCTTCCTCCGGCGTCAGTTCGATCAACCGGTCGAGTGCGCGGCCGTAGCGGTCGTCGGCGGGGTCGTCAAGCATGGCGAGCAGTTCCTCGGCGGGCTCCATCAGCGGCCGGGCCACCACCCGGCCCCGCCGAACCTCCACCTGCTCGGTATCGCTCGGCAGACCGCGCCCGCCCACCATCAGCCCCGCCCCCAGACCCTGCGCCTTGTCGATGCTTCGCTTCATCGACCGCATGAGGAACAGCAATGCGAACGCGGTATCGACGGTGTCGCCGCTCCGGCTGTTCCAACTGCCGGGCTGCCCCTGGGTTTGCACAAGAAAGCCGGCGCCGCTGCGGTACCAGGGAATGCGGTGGCCCTCGCCTTCATGCGCTTCGCGGAAGCTCATGTACCGCTCGAGGCCGTACAGGTAGTAATGCGTCCAGCCTTCCGGATCGGGCCGGAAGTTCTGGGCCATCCATTGATTCCCGCGGCGCTGGACTGCGCGAACCAGGGCGGGATCGATACGGGTGCGCGCCGGGCGTTCGGCCGGCTGGTCGTCCCGCACCTCGCGCAAGGCCGGGGGAATACCCTCCTCCCGCTGAGGTGCCCGCTCGGAAAGGCCCAGCAGATCGGCGCAGATATATAGGCTGCCCAGCCCGGCAACCGTCAGGCTCAGGCGGATCGACGACTGGGGCACGGGCTGCCAGTTGGGCGAGACGACGCCCTGGTATCCGTACCCCCCGCTGGGATCCTGCGTGCGTAGGAGCCATTCGGTGAGGCCTTCGATCATCGGCTGCGGCACGGTGAATCCGGCCCGCCGGGCCTCCCACATCGCCAGGGCAACGTACTGCACCATGGAGGTGTCCCCGGTGGGCCGGTCGCGATAGCCCCAGCCGCCGTGCGGCTTTTGCGAGCGGCGGAGGATTTCCAGCAGCAGTTCGATTTCGCCGCGATAGGTGCTCGGATCGACTTCGAGCAGGAAGATAGTCGCCAGCCCCAAAGAGTAAATCTCGTTATTTTGCCGCAGTTCACCCGGGTCGCGCCCCTCCAAAGACCTCCGGATTGCCGCGGCGGCGTGCTGGACCTTCGGATGGTCCGAATTCGAGCCGTGTTTCAGCAGCGCCAGCCCCACGAGGGCCTGCCCACCTACTCGCCTTTCGTCGTCCGCGCCGGCTTCGATGAATTCGATTCCGCGTTCGATCGCCCGCTGCACCTGAGGGCTTTCCGGACCCAAGGGGCCGACACCGGCCTGACCACCGGCAACGCCGGGCGCGAGGGACGCGGCCGAGAGCAACCCCGTTACCCAGGTCAACCTTACAAATCGGACTTCGCTTGGCATGGCTCAACTCCTAAGATAGGACCACCCGGCCACAGGCTCCACCAGTTATGCCCCATTATAAGGGCCCGCCACGACTGCGAAAACAGTGTCCCTGGGGAAAAGCGGTACGGAACCCCTCGAGTCAAAACTTTCATAGTAGGGCAATTTTGGGCAGTTGTCAACAAGCGGTGTCGCCAGTCGGCCACAGAAATAACTGGGTGCAGGCAACCTAATGTTTTTCACGCAGCGGTACTGGCGGGGGGTTTTCTTGGGCGCGCATAGGGGGATCCCGGACGTTGTCGGAGGTACTTGGCAAGGCGGTCGTCGTGGGATAACA